>CAPNAQ010000011.1 GCA_948663505.1 uncultured Clostridia bacterium
TTACAACACCTTGGAAAACAGAATTCTTGAAAATTTATATTATTTAGCTTATATTATTTCATTATATTATAACTAAATCCATCTCACTTGTAATATCATTATTTCCATATGCATACAAAATATATAAATTATTATTATGCACAAAAAACTCTGTAGAATTTTCAATTTTATAAATATCACTATCAATATTACGTGTAAAAACATTATATCCTAAATCAATTAATGCTTGTGCTTTTTTCTCTTCTGTTTTAATATCATTTTTTATCTTATTTTGAACGTCATTTTTATCTAATTCATAAATTTTTAAAACATCCTCTAAAGATAGTTCTTTATTATTTTCCAAATTAAAATTAAAAGTTTGAACTATTACTCTCTGAGCTGTTGCGTCTTGTTTTAAATTTGAATAAATTACTAAAGTTAATATATTATTTTCTATATAAGACATATATTTTACTGAATAAATTGTATTTTTATTTGTACTATTTATTATCTCCTCTGCTTTTGCTTGAAATGTTTTACTAATTTTTTCATTATAATTTTCAATTGTACTGTTTTTTATATTTATATAAGGAATTTTTACATTTAATTCATAATATTCATTACTTTCAACCTTTTCATAAGAGCTATATACTATATCATTATCTTCATTTATTTTTCTTGCTTTATATTCACTTTTATTACTAAAATCATTATTAAATAATGTCATAAAATTTGTTTTTAATTCCAGTTCTTCTTGCTCTGTCTTTTTTACAAGTTTATTTATTCCAAACATGTTATTTATAATATCATTACCTAATATTTGTATCCCAATTACTACTATTATTGCAAGAATACATACAAGTGCTACTATAGAATATGTTATTATTGCATTTTTACTTAGTTTCTCTTTTTCTGGTAAATTAACATTCATTCTATTCTCCCTTCTTTTGTATTTATCTCAAATAATAGTATAACATGTTAGTCTATTATCGTCAAATATTGTATAACTTTATTGACTATTTCTTTAGTTTGAGGTATTATATATAATATGAATTTTAAAAGAAAGAGGAATTAGAAAGTTATGATATGTTCAGAATGTAATAAAAATCCAGCAATACTTTTTTATGAAAAAATAGAAAATGGAAAACAAAAATTAGAAGGAATATGTTATGATTGTGCAAAAAAGAAAGGAATAGATGCAATTGAAGTATTAGCAAAACAACAGGATGTATTATCAAAAGACAAAATTAACTTTGCAGACATGAACAAACAATTAGAATCAATATTCAAAGACTTTGCAAAAAATATGGATTTAGAAGACTTAGAGAAAATAGATGGAGCCATTACATTTGGTACATCTGAAGATGGTAATGAATATGATGAAGAAAGTCCAAAAATTGCAGGAGCAGCAATCCCTTTAGGATCAATATTTTCAAATATATTTTCAAGACCAAAACACGAATTTCAAGAATCTGAAAATTCTCAAAACAATGAAAATAGTGAAAAAAAGAAAATTAAAGTTGAAAAAAAGAAAAATGTAAAACAAAATAAAAAGAAAAAATATTTAGATACATATGGAACAAACCTTACAATTAAAGCAAAAAATAATGAATTAGATTTAGTTATAGGAAGAGATAGAGAAATACAAAGAATAATACAAATTTTAAATAGGCGTTCAAAAAATAATCCTTGCCTAATAGGAGAACCTGGTGTTGGAAAAACTGCTATAGCACAAGGATTAGCAATAAAGATTTCTAATCAAAATGTTCCAGCAAAATTATTAAATAAAGAAGTTTACCTTTTAGACATGACATCAGTAATTGCAGGTACACAATTTAGAGGTCAATTTGAATCTAGAATGAAAGGAATTATTGACGAATGTAAGGAATATGGAAATATCATTTTAGTTATTGACGAAATTCATAATATAATTGGTGCAGGTGATGGTGAACATTCAATGAATGCAGCAAATATATTAAAACCTGCATTATCTAATGGGGAAATTCAATTAATAGGAACTACAACTCTAAAAGAGTATAGAAAATATATAGAAAAAGACTCTGCTTTAGAAAGAAGATTTCAACAAGTATTAATAGAAGAGCCAAATGTTGAAGACTCAATAGGAATCTTAGAAGGTATCAAAAAATACTATGAAGAATATCATAAAGTAAAAATATCAACAGATGTTATTAAACAAGCAGTTATTATGTCTGAAAAATATATTCATGACAGATTTTTACCTGACAAAGCTATTGATATTCTTGATGAAGCATGTTCTAGAATAAATTTGGAAAATAAAGATCTATTTAAACTTGAAGTTTTAAGAAGAGATTTAGAAGCTGTTCAAGCAGAAAAAGAAGAAGTTGCTGGAGCAGATACAACAGAAGATTATCAAAAAGCTGCAGATTTAAAAACTAAAGAATGTCAAATTATGGAGCAAATTGATAAACTTAGCAAAAAAATGAAGATGAAAAATCTTACAATTCAGGATATTGCTACTGTAATTGAGAGTTGGACAAAAATACCTGTCAAGAAAATAACTGAAGAAGAAACACAAAAGCTTTTAAACTTAGAAACAAATTTACATAAAAGAATTATAGGTCAAAATGATGCAGTTAGCAGTGTTTCTAGAGCAATTAGAAGAAACAGAGCTGGACTTCAAAATGAGAAAAGACCTCCTTCATTTATATTTGTTGGACCAACAGGAGTTGGAAAAACACAACTTGCAAAATCATTATCCTATGAAATGTTTGGAACAGAAGACTCTATAATAAGAGTTGATATGTCTGAATATATGGAAAGTCATTCTACATCAAAATTAATAGGAGCACCTCCTGGTTATGTTGGTTATGATGATGCAGGTCAATTAACAGAAAAAGTAAAAAGAAGACCATATTCAATAATACTTTTAGATGAGATAGAAAAAGCACATCCCGATGTTTTTAATATCTTATTACAAGTATTAGATGATGGAAAACTTACAGATTCTCAAGGAAATACTGTTAGTTTTGCAAATACAATTATAATTATGACATCAAATGCAGGCTCAAATTTAAACAATAATTCAATTGGATTTGGTAAACAAACAATAGATAAAGGAAAGATTGAAGATAGTTTAAAACAAGTATTTAGACCAGAATTTTTAAATAGAATTGATGAAATAATTGTATTCGATTCTCTTAATCAAGAGCAATTATTACAAATTGTTAATCTAATGTTAAAAGATACTATAAATGCATTAAAAGAAAAAGACATATCTTTTAAAATTACAGATAGTGCAAAAGAATTCATTTTAGAAAAAGGAACAAATATAAAATTTGGAGCTAGACCTTTAAGAAGAGCTATTCAAAGATATATTGAAGATGAAATTTCTGAAAAAATTTTAAGAAGTGAAATTGTTAATGGGCAAACTGTTAAAATAGATTTAAAAAATGATAATCTTACTTTTGAAGTTAAATACTAAAACAAATCGGAAAGATAATAAAATTGTAGTATGTTAATTAAAACTATACATTTTAATTAATAGTAAATTATAAATAGCAAAGCTTTCCGTAAATTTGTTCTTGTGCCAAATTTTTGAAAGAAATTTGTGTACAATATATTTTATATAATAGAAAGTCAGTATGACTTTCCTATTATAGATACAAAAAGGTGTGACAAAAAGGGACGACCCCTTTGTCACACTTTTAATTATTTATTGTCAATTACTTTTTTCTTTATAATAAATATTCCTCCACCTAATACAACTAATGATACTATTACTATAATAGTAGGAACTACATAAGCTCTATTATCACCAGTACTTGGAACAACTTGTGCTTGAGCTGCACTAGCTGTTGGAAAATATCTAACTATACTTCCTATATGATCTTTTATTATTAAATTAGCATTTTTATTTTCAGTAGGTTTTTCTATAACAACAGTTTCAACATCATTATCAAAACTTATATCATTTGAAGTAGTTAATATTGTTGATACATTAAGATTTACAGATACTGTTTCTGTTGGTTTTAAATCTTTAACTGTAGCTTCTGTATATAATAATAATTTATTATTTATATATTCTGTATCTCCAACTTTCATTGCATTTAGATTTTTTAATTCCTCAAATGAGATTTGTTTCCAATCTGCATTCTTGCTTGCATCAAATGCTAATCTTTTATCTAAATAATCTACAACTGCTGTTGGTCTTAGTGTTACTATATCACCTTTATTTCCATTATATTTACTTCCATATTTATAATATCCTTCAGACATATAGTCAACTTCACTATTATTTATAGCTTTTACTTCATATGTCAAGAATAATGTTGAACCTTGTATTTTTTCATTGTCCACTTCAGCTTTTATATAACCTTTAAATGCATTACCATTCGTTTCTGTTGCTGCCATATATGTTAAGTAATTCTTAACTCCATTTACAGTTCCATCTGGATTTACTGTTGCATCTATTAATGTTGTTCCGTCTGTTAATACTATTTTAAAAGCTGATACCCTTTTTTCCATATCTAATTGTTGTCTTGCTCTTTCTACAATTCCGAAGTCAACATTTTTTACAGTAAATTTCACTTCATCTCCGATACTACTTGTTTCTGTAGAATCATATTCAACTAAAAATTCCATTGTTGGAGTTGTTGAATTCATTGTTGTAATAATTCCACTTGGATTCTCACCCTCATATGCTTTATCTACTATATCTCTTATTGTACCATTAGTGATTTTAGCCATTTGATTATCTATTTGTTTTCTTTCATTATAATCATCTAATGCATCTGTATATCTAGTATCTACATTGTCTCTATACCAATATTTATCATATTGTTTTCTATCTTGATTATATATTGTTCCTTTATAGTCTTGAACTTTATATGTTTTATTTCCCCATGTATATGTTACTTTATATTGTCCTGGTATAAATCCTGATATAGTATAATTTCCGTTTTCATCTGTTATTGCTTCAATATCTTTTATAGAATTATTTAATTCATGTAATGTTACCTTAACTCCTGCTACTGTTTTTTCGCTATTTTCAAATGTTCCATTACCTTCTCTAATTTCCCCTGTTCTTAATTCTCCTGTTGTGGTATCAACAAATACTGTTCCTGCTAATTCTCTAGGATTTTTTAATTCTAATTTTACAGGTGGTGCTGAATCTGTATCATCTTCATAAGTTTGTATATTTCCAATTTCTGCATTTCCTGGTACAGAATCTATATCTAATGCTGCTATTGTTTCACGGTTTTCATTTTTATATACATTATATGTATGTATTTCAGCCATATTATATAATGTTTCTCTATTATTTATTATATCTATTACTGCTGTTCTATCTAGTTTGAATTGTAAATATAAGTAGTTTGATTCTGCTGATTTGATAGTTGTATCTACATTTATTATAGCTTTATTATATTTTTCATTATATGGCTTTTGAACTTCATAATTAACTGTTTGTTCTATAGTTTTATTATCCTTATTTAATGACATTCCTGCTGCAACAAGTTCGTATCTTCCATCATAATAATCTACTACTTTACTTACATTTGCTAAATATGTTGCTTCATTTCTAATTGCTATTTTATAAGTAAAATATACTTGCAATTCTTTGTTTTTATCCTCATTTTGATACTCTATATCAGATTTATATACAGCTCTTGTATATGATCCTATATTTGTGTCTTTGAATTTAACTCCAACATTCCAAGAACCTGAATCTTCTTTAAATGATCTATTTCCATAATTATATATATGCCAATATCCATTTACTCCAAGTTTTACATTTTCTAAGTCTTGTACTAAAGCTAAATCTGTTTGAGGTCTTTTATATAAACCTAAGTTAATGTATTTTATTTCTGTATTACCTGGAACAAATTTACTTAAAATATCAAATTCTGCATCTGCTGTATTTGCATTAAGCGTACAAGCACTACTATCTAATATACTTGATTTGTGATCTTCAGTTCTATTATATGTAATATTGTATGTTCCATTATTAACAGATACTCCATCTTTTCCATTATATTGTATATCTTTAAAGTTTTGGTCTAGTATTTTTCTTGGTTCTCTATCTGTAGCTTTTGATCCATTATTTTTGTCAAGGTTTATACCAACTGATTGATATATTAATCCATCATATTCGAATTCTATATGATAATTAGATAATTTTTCTACTAATACATCGTTAAATATGTATTCTCCTCCATCTATTTCATCATATAATCCTAATTCAGTTGATATTGTATCTTCTATTATATTTCCTTGTTTATCTACTAATTTTACTTTTATTCCATTAAATGCTGTATCTTTATCATCATATTGATCATCTTTATATAGGTCATTTCTTATATTTAGTTTTCCAGTATGAATATCTTGCCATATATATCCTGATAATCTTACATATTTTTGTTTATTTCCTATAGATTGATTTACTTCTTCTCCTGGATTAATCTCAATAACTGTTTGTTTATTTGTATCAACTTCATAACCATAATTTGGATTCTTTGTTTCATATGCTATATATCTTCCTGCAAATATTTCATCAATACTTATTTCTCCATATTCTCCATCTATACCAGTTACAAATTCTGTACAATTATCTTCTGTTCCATTATATGATATTGTTCCATCAGAATTTTTTATTAAGTAATCCTCTGTTCCAGCGACTCTTATTTTAAATCCTACACCATTTAATTTAAGATTTTCATTTCCTTCTACAACTTTTATTACTCTTAAACTTCCACTAAATAATTTATTAGGTTCAAATGAAAACTCCATAGTTTGTGGTTTTGAACTAGCATCTGCATACATTAAATTTTGTGCATTTGCACCATTTCCGTCTGCATCTAGTACTTCTAGCAATTGCATATCTGATGTATATACTTCATTAGTTGTTAAACTTCCTGTTATTGTATTAATACCTTTGAAAGTATATGGTACTTCTATATAAAAGTCTTCATTAGATACAACATTTATATCTAAATCATATGTTCCATTTATTTTTAAATTTGAAATACTTCCATCAAATATCCAATTAAATGGTCCTACTTTTATTTTATCTCCAATTCGTTCAAATGTTAATTCACCTGTATTGTCTATTATTCCTTCTTGTACTTTATCTATATTATTTGCATACTCTGTAGCAGTTCTAAGTAATTCTTCGCCCTTCTCTATTTGTTCATATGTCATATTAAAATGATTGATTGGTGATTCACCATTTGGCAAATCATTTGTTTCTGCAATTAATGGACTTAATCCCCAATCCACTCCTTCATTAGGAGTTGCTCTTATCCATTCATTTATAGTATTCCATATTGCATATTGTTTATATGATATTATTACATCATTATAAGTTCCAACATTATATCCTACATTAGGCTCTGCTAATATACGAGCAAATTTTGCATTTATTGTGTGTGTAAATGAATCTTGTTCAATCCACTCTGCCTTATCATTATCATAATAAAATAATTTTGCTGTTTTACCTTCAATTTTTATAGAATGTGATTTAAAATATACTGTTTCCCAATCAGCTAGATTTGCTTTATTTTCTATACAAAATAAGTCAAAGTTTTCTTCACTTTTTAATGTTTGATATGCATAATCAATTTGATCTTCTGAAGCATAGTAAAACATTGAATTAACTTTATTTCCTATTATTACTGCTATTACAAATATTGATAATATTAATAGTATTTTATTTATTAAACTTTTCATTAAAAATTCCCTCCTTTCTTATAAACTTCTTCCTATTACAAATTTTCTTACTACTAAGTAAACTGCAGCTACTATAATTAATATTGATGTTATTACTAATGCAACATATGTTAATACTTCACCTGTTTTTATACTTAATATTAAATCTGCTGAACCTTGATCATTTTCACCCTTTACATTGTTTCCTGCTGTTGAATTTATATCTTTTAATCCTTGTTCATTGTAGCTTTCTGCTATTTCTGCTGTATTATTTACTAATCCTGTATTATTTTCAGTCATTGTCTTAGTTACTATTAAAGTAACTTCTTTACTTTCTCCTGGCTTAATCTTTTGGTTTGATAAACTTGCATTGTATATATAACTTCCTGATTGATACCAGTCTGAATTTAATTGTGAACTAAATTTGTAGTCTGATGATAAGTAATCTACTATTTTTGTAGCATATCCTTCAACTTCTCCTACATTTGTAACTCTTATTTTATATTCAACTATTACAGATGTTCCATTAACTTGTTTTGCATGTATTTCTGCTTTTGCTAATGTTGCATCATTATATTGATTTGTTGTTGTGCCTTTACTATTTTGTACTGTTACTTTGCTTATATATTTGTCTAATTTTAAGTCAAATATTTTTGCTTCTTTTAACCCTATATTTATATTTGCAATATTTGAATCTTCTAATTCAATTTTCTCTGTTGTTGCTACAGACAAATCTTGACCTTCAACTTTAATATTATTGTTGATTACTTTTGAACTTTCTTTATCTGTTGCCCCTTCTTTTTTATAATCTGTTAAAATATATTTGCTTATATCATAACTAAATACTATAATATATTTTCCTTCTGGTACTTGCATTGAATAAAAACCTTCTGAATTTGTTGAAACTGTTAATTCATTATTGTCTGCATCTTTTACAAATTGGTTTGTTTCTATATTTAATGCATTTACTGTTATTCCACTTATTGTTCTTTCAGATGATTGTCTTTTTCCATCTTCATTTTGATCTAACCATGCATAACCAGATATTATCCTTGTTGGATTATCTCCTTCATTTGGATCTTTTTCTCCTGGCTTTCCTTCGTTTCCTGGATTTTCTTCACCTGGTTTTCCTTCATTATCTGGATCTCCTTCACCTGGTTTTCCTTCACTGTCTGGGTCTTTATTATTTTCATTTCTTGGAATTTCAATAATATGTGTAACTTCTTCTGCTTCTGCAATTTGCATTCCATTTATCATTACTTTAGCTTTACTTGATATATTAATTAGTTCTTTATTATTTATATTTCTTTGAACTTTTGCTTTAACTATATACTCTATTGTTTCACCTTTTTCTATAGAATCATTTATTGAAATTTCTCTTAATTTTGTTCCTGTATCAGTATTTAACATATATCCATTTGATTGTAGTTTAACACCATTTCTTGTTATCTCTTCGATATTTAAATATGAAGAAATATCATTTATAATATTAACTCCTCGTTGCACTTCACTACTATTATTTGTAACCTTAATATTGTATTGTATTATATCATCAGCTTTTACATATTTTCCATCTTGCTCACTAGAATTTGTTACTTCTATTTGAACATTTTGAACTGGTTTGTCAATAATATTTGAATTATAAGTTTCATTATCTGATATAATTTCTCCTGCTAATCCAACATTTCTGATCTCTTCATTATTAACAGTTTTTAAGGTTAAATACATTGTTAATACTATTTTTGAATTTGATGGTAATTCTTTTATTGTAATTTCATTTTTATTTGCTACTTCTATTGTTTCATCTTTATACACATACCATATTTTATTAATATTTAGACAGTCTTTATCTGTTTTTATATTTACTTTTACATCTTTCTTATCTTTATTTGATGTATTTTCAACAGACATAAGATATATGTAATTATATCCTTCAGCAAATCCTTGATATTCTATTTTTGGATATAATGTTGCAACTACATCTCCTTGTTTTAATGTATTTGTTACTGTATTTGATGATTTTTCTATTTCTAAATATTTTGTTGTCATAGTATTAGAAATTTGTTTTCCATTTTGTATATCTTTATTTACTTTTACAAAATATTCAATTGTTCTTGTTTCATTTACTTCCATTTTTGAAATGTCACAACCAATTTCTTTTTGATCAGGATATTCTGTTATAAGTTCTTGTTTTTCTTGTACATCTCCTTGTTCTGGCACTTTATTTATTGTAATATATGTTGTTCCTTCAGGCACTTTTCCTACCACTCTTATATTAGAAACTTGTTCTGTTCCTGTATTTTTTACAGTTGTAACATATTTAATAATTTCTCCTGATTTTACTTCATTTGCTTCTTGTATACCAACATATGCCTTTAATTCAGTTTCTAATACTGGTCCACGTCCTGTTGTTAATCTTAAATTTTTATTGTTAAATGTTGATTGTGTTGTTGTTGATTCTTCATAATTTACTTGATATCCTTCTTCTGCCGTTTCATTATATTCTAATTTCTCTGGTATTTCTACATTATATGATAGTCCTATTTCTTCTTGTTTTTCTAGTTCATTTATTTTTACTAAATATTTTTTTACTTTTGCTCCATCTTCTATTGTTTCTTTCCATCCATTTTCTTGTTTTTCTATATCATTTGTTGCATCTGCATTTTCTGTATAATATGTTTTTTGTCTTTCTTGTGCAATTCCTGTTACTTTTATTTCAGATGCTACTTTCATATCTATGTTGTTTATTCCCTTTACAGCTTCTTTTGTTGGATATCTTCCTATTATTTGTATGTCTGTTATTTTATTTTCTTGATTGTTTATTATTTGTTTTGTTATATTTATTGTTTTTGCTCCTTTAGCAACTTCTAATTTTCCTGTTGTTTCTCCTTCATTGTTTATTTGTTCTATTCCATATTCTTTTATTTCGTTTGTTGTTACTAATCCTGTATACGCTATTATTTTTACTGGAACTTGTAATATTCCTTGTTTTCCTTCATTTGCATATCTTGAAGCATTTTGATTTGTATATGTTAATTCTATTAGTTCTTGACTACTTGTTTCCTTTTTACTTGTTGTTAAATTTGCATTTACTATAATTGTTGCTCCTTCTATTGCTTGATCTTTGTATTTTGTTTGTTCTCCTTGTAATTGAATTTCTATTGTGTTTCCTTTTAATACAGCTGTTTTTATTTTTAATTCATCTTCATATAATAAATTTATTGAATTTACTTCTATTTTTTGTATTTTTTCTGGTAATGTTATTCTTATTACTGGATTTCTATATAATTCATTTTCTTCTTGTTTTGTTTTTAATGTAACTCTCATTTCAACATTTTTATTTGTTGTCATTGTTGATAATTCTGTTTTAGTAACTTCAAATGTTGCTTCTGTTTTACTTTCTTGTAATGCTATCTTTGTAACATTTTCTTTTATATTATTTTGCGTATTACTTTCCATACTATGTTCTGTAGTATATTTTCCTTCTACTTTTGTTTCAATTTCTGTTGCTATATTTACTGTATTTTTGCTTATTGTTTTTATCATTTTTGTGCTTCTTACTTCTAGTTTTCCCATATTGTCTGCATTTTCTATTTGTATTATTATTGTTTTTACTTCATTTGGGTAAACTACTACAATTTCTCCTGATTCATTAGCATGTGAATCTTTGTTTATTGTATTTATAATTTCCTGTGTTTCTGCATTTATTATTTTTAATTTTCCATCTTGTCCTAATATTTTACTTACTTGCTCTTTGTTTATTACTGTAATTTTATATTCAGTATCTATATCTAAGTCTAACTTCTCTCCTTTTATTCTTTGGTTATTTTCTGTTACTTCTATCTTGCTTGCTATTTTGTCTAAGTTAATATTTATTGTATTTGTATATGTTATTTCTCTTTCTATTCCTGACTCTAGTTTTCCTTTATATATTTTTTCTTCACTTTGATTAATTCGTGATTCTACTATTCCATCTCTTTCTTCTGTTCCTATTGTATTTTCTATTTCTGTTTGTATTTTTGTTTCATTTACGTCATATAATTCTATTTGTGATTTTAGTCTTGTTTTTACATTTTCTGTCTCATTTTTTACATCTACAACATCCGATGTTTGTGTTGTATCATCCTTTTTCTTTGTTTTATAGTCATATATGTATGTTACTATGAAACTATCTTCGCCTTCTTTTTTCCAGCTTACTTTGTTCTCTTTTTCTTCATTTTGTATTTTTACTATTATTTTTCCTTCTTCTTTTTTGTATTCCCAGTCTCCTCTTGTTATTTCTCTTCCATTTGTTGCTTGTGCTTCATTTGAGTGTACTTTTATTTCTTCTAATTCTCTTCCATCTATTTGTGGTATTTCTAACTCATATATTGTTTGTTTTACTGGATATAAGTTTCCTTCTAATCTTCCTATTACCTTTATTTGGATTATTCTTTTTTCCCAACCTTTATATTTTTCTATTTTGTTTGTTATGACTTCTTGACTTATTTTTCTTTGTTCTTCACTCGTGTATGGACTTTTTATCTTTATTTTTACTTTTCTTTCTCCTTTTATTTCTATGTCTTTTTCTGTGCTGTCTCTATATATTCCTTCTATTCCTATTACACTTTCTTTTTCTATTAAGCCTATATCATATTCTTCTTCTTTCTTTAGCTCTATTCCTACTTCTATCTCTCTTGTCTCTCCTGCATTTATTTGTTTTAGGCTTATTTTATTCTCTTCTATTTCATTTATTATCTCATTTGTTTTCTCTTTTTTAAATTTGAAGTTTGCGTCTTTTATTTCTATTCTTCCATTATAATATCCTTCTTGCTTTACTGCTATTTGGAAATACATTTTTAAATCTTCTCTATTCATTTCCGCTTCTTCTTCTGTTATTTTATTTCCATTTGCATCCTTAAAATATGCCATAAACTCTACATTTTTATGACTCGTACTTTTTTCTGCATTTACACTTTCTACAGCATATGTTATTGCATTTGCACACAACATTATTAAATTTACCATTGTTAATGTGATTATTAACATTATTACAGTAATTATCTTCATTATCTTCTGTTTCATACATATTCCTCCTCATTTTGCATTGCACTTAAGTTATAATCCTATATAAAAAACATATATTTGTTAAAGTAAATTAGACTATAAATCTACACAATATATTATTTAAAAAATTAAACCTAAATGTAATATACAATAACCCTTACTTTAATATTACAATCAGCATTAATCAAAGTCAACAATCACTTTTTTCCAATTTTGTATATATTTACGGATACTTATTTCGACCTTTTTTTACATTTCTATTAAATTTGCATTACTTTATTGTTACAATTAATTTTATCTAGAAAAAGATATATATTTTAAAATAAGTTACATAGTGAGTCATAGTTTACTTTAACCTATCATAATATGTATTTAATATAAGCATTCAGTACAATAAACATCTTATATAAAAGAACTAAGAAATATATATCTTTTTTCTAAATAATATAAAATGTGCCCTTTACAAGACACATTTTGATTTATAAATATAATTTTTGATTTATTGTAATGAATTTTTCACTGCATCAATTTCCATTACTGTAGCCTTTTGAGCAGGTTGATAATATCCTTTATTTTGAGCTATTTTAAATAATTCAAATTGAAAACTTTCATCATTATTTCTAATTTGTTGTAAAGTTTGTCTTAAATTCATATTCTCTGCTTCAGTAATAGCTGTTTGATATGCTGTTAAATCTGCTTTAACTCCTGCTAATATATCATTAACCATAGTTTTTTCATCCATATTTTACACCTCCATTAGTTATTTAAAAAAGACATTAATTTTTGTTTAGTATTTAATGCATCTTGAGCTGATTTAGTAAATATTTGTTTAATTTGTGGATCAACAGCTTGTGCTGAAAATGTATTTAGCTTTTGATATGCTGTTTCATGTGCTCCTATTAGATGTCTTAAATGTTGTAATTCTAATTGATTTAAATCTGCCATTTTTATCCTTCCTTTCACTTCGCTTCGCTTCGTTCATCGCCATCCTAAAAATTCTTCGAATTTTTCGTCTGTCAAATTTTTTCTTCGAAGCCTTTTCGCTTCGCTTCGTTCATCGCCATCCTAAAAATTCTTCGAATTTTTCGTCTGTCAAATTTTTTCTTCGAAGCCTTTTCGCTTCGCTTCGTTCATCGCCATTCTAAAAATTCTTCGAATTTTTCGTCTGTCAAATCTTAGCGTTATTCTTTTATTAGTATTTACTTTTTTTTGTATATTATACAATTTAAAAGATAACATATTTTTAAATATAACAAAAAAACGACAAATTGTCGTTTTTTTATATTATTTCTAAATTAGCAAACTTTGCCATTAATCTTTTATGTCCTACTTTATCAAAATTAATGTCAACTTTTAAATCATCACCTTCTGGTTCTACTACATCAATAATTCCTTCACCAAACTTTTTATGAAATACCTTGACTCCTGAAACATATTTCGATAAATCCACATTATTTGTAGCTTTTCTATTTAATGAGCTCAAAAAGCTTTCTGCTGTTTTAAATGAAAAACTACTGCTGTTTGAAGCAGTTGCCATTGCTGGTTCTTTAGCATTTACTTTATATGTTTTTACTGATCCATTATCTTTGCTTCCATATGTCCAACTATATTTTGAGTCACTGAAAATATTATTAGATCCTTGATTTTCTCCTAAAGCTTCTTCATAGCCTTCCAATAACTGTCTTGGTATTTCTTTTAAAAATCTTGATACTGGATTACAACTTGTTGAACCAAATATTGTTCTTTGCTTACTATATGTTAAAAATAGATTTTCTTTTGCTCTAGTTATTCCAACATAACATAATCTTCTTTCTTCTTCTAATTCTTTTGGTTCAGATATTGATTTATATCCAGGAAAAATTCCTTCTTCCATTCCTACTAAAAATACAGCCTGAAATTCTAACCCTTTTGCACTATGTAATGTCATAAGTGTAACTGTTTCATCTGTTTCTTCTATATTGTCTACATCACTTGATAATGTTATTCCTTCTAAGAAGTCACTTAATTTATTTTCTGCATTTTCTTCTTCAAATTCTATTGCAACTGTTAAAAATTCATCTAAGTTTTCTATTCTATTTTCTGCTTCTATTGTATTTTCATCTTCTAGGGCTTTAGTATATCCAGATTTTTTTAGTGTCTCTTTTATTAAATCAGATATTAAAAGTTTGTCTTTCTTTTCTCTCATTTCTTCTATTACATTTATGAATTCTCTTGAATTTAAAAATACTCTATTTAATCCATATTGATCTGCATTTTTAATTACTTCATACATTGAAATTCCATCATTATTTGAAATTTCTTCTATTTTATCTAAACTTGTTTTACCTATTCCTCTTTTAGGTTCATTTATTATCCTTTTTAAACTTAAATTATCTGATGGATTTTGTATTAATCTTAAATATGAGATTATGTCTTTGATTTCTTTTCTTTCATAGAATTTTAGTCCACCAACAATTTTATATGGTATATTTTCTCTTCTTAACATTTCCTCTATTGCTCTTGATTGTGTATTCATTCTATATAATATTGCAAAGTCTGAATATTTATAATATTCTTCTCTTTTTAGATGTTCAATTTGTTCTGCAATATATGTTCCCTCATCATATTCATTGTTAGCAGCATATATTTTTGGTAAGTTTCCAACTTCATTTTCTGTCCATAATTGTTTTTTATATTTTACTTCATTATTTTTTATTACCGCATTTGCTGCATTTAATATATTTCCTGTACATCTATAATTTTGCTCTAATTTTATAATTTTTGTTCCTACAAAGTCTTTCTCAAAATTTAATATGTTTGAAATATCTGCACCCCTAAAGCTATATATTCCTTGGTCATTATCTCCTACTACTGTAATGTTTCCATTTTTAGAGGCTAATAATGTAACTAATGTAAATTGAGATTTATTTGTATCTTGGTATTCATCTACTAAAACATATTTGAATTTATCAGAATAATAATCTAATATATCTGGATTTTCGATTAATATTTTAATTGTATAGTTTATTATATCATCAAAATCAATAGCATTATTTTCTCTTAGTCTTTTTTGATACAGTTCATATACCATTGCGATTTTTTCTTTTCTAAAGTCACCATTTGCTCTTACTTGATATTGTTCAGGTTCAAGCATTTCATTTTTTGCATTACTAATTTCTGATAATACTGATCTGTCTGTAAACATCTTATCATCTAATCCTACTGTTTTTATACATGTCTTTATTAATGATTTTTGGTCTGATGTATCAAATATAATAAATGATGAATCAAATCCTATTCTATCTATAAATTTTCTTAATATTCTTACACATATTGAGTGAAATGTTCCCATCCATATATCTTTTGCAACATCTCCAACTAAATTTGCAATCCTCTCTTTCATTTCATTTGCAGCTTTATTTGTAAATGTTATTGATAATATATTCCAAGGCAGTACTTTTTTTTCCCCTATTAGATATGCTATTTTATGTGTTAATACTTTTGTTTTTCCACTTCCTGCTCCTGCTATTACCAAGCATGGTCCTTCTGTATTTACTACGGCTTCATATTGCTTATCATTTAATCCATTTAATAATTCTTGCATTTCTATCTCCCTTATAATATTGACTCTTTTTAATTTTAAATTTCATTTTTATTATATAGTTTTCAAATAAAAAAGTCAATATAATTTAGGAAATTTATCAAACACTTTTTCGTTATAATTTTGTTGCAAAAATTCCAATTATAAATCCTAACATATTACCAATTGCAGACATTCTGCCTTTATATAACTTATTTGATTCTGGTATTAATTCACCTGATACAATATATAACATTGCTCCTGCTGCAAAGCTTAGACAAATTGCAATTACAGATTCTGATATAGCTCCCACTATTGCTCCAAAAAATGCTCCTATTCCTGTTGTTACTCCTGATAGTATTACATAAAAGATTACTTTAGATTTTTTCATTCCTCCATTTTTCATAGGCACTGCCATTGATATTCCTTCTGGTATAGGTCAAAGTAGACAGTTTTGATTTTTTAATTTGACTAATATAATATTTAATATTAAATTAGTCTTTTTTTATAACTTTATGAAATTTTATCTCTAAAGCATTTAATTTTTTAAAGTTAAAATATATATCAACTTGTTTATCTTGATGTATTTCTATTTTATTAATAATAACTTTCATAATTTCAGATGTTGTTTTTTCTAACTTTAGAAATTCTTTAACAATTTTTTCTATTTCTTTACTATCATCTTGCCTTCTATCTTCTTTTTGTATTTTTAATTCATTGTATTCTTTTTCTTTTTGATTTACTTCATTAATCAGTTTATTAAATATTCTTTCATACATTTCTTCGCTAACTTTACCATTTAATTTGTCAACATACATTTTGTCTATGTTATCTTTTATAAGGTTAATTTCTGTTTGTTTCTGTTTTAGTATTTTTCCATAATCCTGTTTTGTTCTATTATTTTTTATATTCAATTCTATTTCTTTACTATCAATCGCTAAAAACAACTCTTTTATGTATTTTAAAATACTTTTTTCTAATGAATCATAGCTAAATCCATGTGATGTACAAAGTCCTAATTTTGAGTTTCTACGATAATTATTACATATCATAAACATATAGCCGTTTTTCTTTCCTCTTACTCCTATTTTGTGTTTGCATTCATAACAAAACAATAATCCATCTAATAAAAACTTATGCTTTTTTTCATTTCTATTATATTTTTGCACAATTACCATTTTTTGTACTTTGTCAAAAAGCTGCTTTTCAATGATTGGTTCGTGTGTGTTTTCCACAATGTTCCACTGTTCTTGTGGATTACTTCTTAACTTTCTGTTTTTATAGCTAATTCTACTCCTTTTATTTTGTATTGTATTTCCAATATATACTTCATTTCTTAAGATGTTTTTTACTGTTTTATTTTCCCAAAATGTTGCTTTGCTATATCTTAATTGATTGGCTGTTGGTATTTTATTGTCATTTAGATAATTTTTAATGGCTCCTACTTCTTCTCCGTAAACTAGCCTTATGAAAAATGGTTCTAACTATTTCCGCTTCTGGCTCACATATCACTAATTTGTTTTTATCGTTTGGATCTTTTACATATCCTAATGCCGTTTTTCCTCCTACCCATTTTCCTTGTTTTTGCATAGTATGTAAGGCTGTCCTAATTTTTTTGGATAAATCTTTAGAATACATATCATTTAATATAGACTTAAAAGGTGCTATATCATTATTACCATTATTAGTAGAAAAAGTATCTATCCCATCTGTTACAGAAACATACCTAACCTCATGCTCTGGAAACCACTTTTCAATATATTCTCCAGTTTCTATGTAATCACGACCTAAACGAGATAGGTCTTTTGTTATTACCATATTTACTTTTCCATTTTCGATATCTCTAATCATTCTTTGGAAATCTGGTCTATTAAAGTTTGTACCTGTATATCCTGGATCAATATAAGTATCTACTAATTCATATTCCCAGCCTAAATTTCCTACATATTCTGTTAATAATGACTTTTGGTTGATAATACTTTCACTTTCATCATAGCCTTTGTCTACATCTTCTTTGGATAATCTTATATAAATAGCCACTTTATAAATTACTGTTTTTATTGTTTCAAGCATTTCTCCTCCTTCCCATGCTTGATAAAAACAACGATTTGAATTCCTATTAATTATAACTAATTTTCTAGGAAATTCAAATACTGAAATAATAAAAATTTATTATCTCTTTTTCTCTAATAGATCAATTAAAAAATGAGATATTATATTTTCTATTTCTTCACCCTTTTCATCAAAATACACATTAATTTTAAATGTTTCGTTCATAGTTTCTCCTGTTATTTATTAATATTTATTCAATTTATATGCTAGAAAAACGTTATTATTCACATATAAATTATTGATTTAAAGGGCTTGTAAAAAGGGTTAACACTATATTTATTGTTTTATGGTATTTGATTCCTCCTTTTCTTGATTTATTTTCACATACTATATACAGAGGTCTTTTTCAAATTTTTTTCCTGATTTTTAAAAATTTTTAAGAAATTATTCCTCTATTATATATACATCCATATTTTTCGAAAAAACCAACCATAATTAAAAAAATTTCTATTTTTTTATAAAAAGTTATGTCTCAGTTGTTCAGAATAACTATCAAATTAATATTTTAGAACCATTAATTATTAAGGTTTTTCTTAATTTATATCTATCAAATTTACTCCTTAAAAAATTACCCAATATTTGATATTATTTATGTGAAAAATCTTACATCTATAAAAATTTGACACAAATAATTGGAAAAAACTTGTAACATTTTATTATGTTCGCTTGTTTTGAATATAAAATTATAGTAATATATTAACAACCTTACGTTAAAGGAAAGGCTAGCCTTTTCTAAAAGGCGGAAAGGGGGTTATGATTTTGAATACTAGCGATTTAATTTTGCATTTTGCTGACAAGTACATAGCAGAAAGAGAAAAAAACATTAGATTACAACAACAATTAGAACAACAACATGAGCAAATGCAAAATGACAACAAAGTTAAGACTAATTAGCTGTATTTAGTCGTAGAGCAGATTCGTGGTCTGCTCTATTTTTTGACAAAAAAATAGCATGTGTATTCGTGGTACACACACTGTCATGATTTGAATACTAGCGATATTCAAAGTTCATTTATTTTGTAATTAAATAATAACATATTCTTTTGCATTTGTCAAATACATTTCTAGGATTCTCCAATATTTTCTGTATAATAACTTTTCGCATAAAAACTATTATCTTTTAACATTTTATCAATAGATTTGAATTTACAATCTGCAAATTCACAACATAACTTCAGTACTTCTTTTTCATTATCTTTATTTAATACATATCTTTTTATTTCGCTGTTTTCAAATTTAAAGATAAATACCTTATCTTTACCTAGATATTCATTCCAAAATCCATTTTCAAGCGTTTCACATATATATTTTTCAAACAATTCAATCTTATTGTCATCAAAGATAACTCCATAATTATTTCCAAAATATTTAATCTTAAAATTATTTTGTTTAAGTATATCAATATTATTAATTCCCATTAGATAACTATAATTCATAATTAGCATCACTCCTTTTTGAATTGTAATTCCTAGTTATACCTTATTGAAAATTACTGTTTTTTCTTTCATAGATATTTTGTAGGCTTCATATCCAAATTCTTTTGCTTCTTTCTTATAAGTTAAAAATGAATGATCTATTTGAAATCCTATAATGTTCTTAATTTCTTCATAAGATAATATATATTTTTCTTTATTATTATCTTTTAAATACTTCCATAATGGCTCATATTTACTCATTCTTTAACACTTCTCAAAATTGTAATTTGTATTACTATTTCAAAATGATATTGTATGCAAGATTAGACATCCAATGTGGGATAATTGCACCATATAATGAATTTGTTTTTAAATATATAAAATTTAAAACAAGATGTGTAATAAATAAATCTATAATCCAACTAAATTTTTTAATAGTCAAATCACTTAATGTCATTCCATAAGCTATCATTCTATATGGAAAATGTATTATAATAAACAAAAGACCTACTATAATTACTGCCAACCACCTTTTCTTAATTAACCCGTATATTCTGGTTCCTATATATCCTCTAAAAACAATTTCCTCACAGACTGTTCCTGAAAGGTAACATACAAGCAATATTAGAATTTCTTTTAATGCAATTAAATGACTTCCACTTATTAAATTCGATAAACAATTAGTATAAAACAAAAAAGAAGCAAGTATTATTCCCATAATTATACTGTTTTTCCATTTTCCTTTATAAAGACCTATTGTCTCCATATTTTGTTTGTTTGACTTAATAAATATCATTGTAATAATAATTATTAAAGCATCAAATATGCAACCAACAATCATTATATTTTCTTTTATAATTTCACATTTAATTTGCAATACTGCCAAGATGGAATAGCTTAACATCATAATTCCAAATAATACAAATGCTAATACTCCATCCTTTTTTGTATATTGTTTTAAATTATTATCATATTCTACATTTGCTTGTAATATTTTCAACTCATCTTCCTCCCTCTAAATTACTATTAGTCAATATGATTATAGCATAAATTAAATAAAAAAATAAAGAGACATACCAAAATTTTATCTACCTTATCATCATAAAAAAATTAATAAGTTTATCACTAAATTGTCCCTTTTGGTAAGATATTCGATAGCATACGCTATCGCCTACTTACCTCCACTCACAAAACTATCAAATCAATATCCTAAACTCTTTTGTTTTCAATGATTTGCTCATTTTGATACCTATCAAATTTTGTTACTTTACAAATTATCAAAAATTTGATACTATTTAACAAAAAAAATTCTTCATTTGAGTAATTATTTTAAACAAAAAAATACATACTTCACTAATTTTTTATCAATAAAGTATGCTTTTTTATTATAAATTAATTTGAATTCAGATTGCTTATCAAGCACTTTTCACTTGGTGTCTACTTTGGAATCTACCTTCTGGTATGTCATGTAAGCAAATTGCTATAGCTAAACTCAAACCTAACTTTATGGAAGCCTCAAAACCAGAACCAATTGCTAATCCTTCAGGAAAATTATGTATTGCTAAACCTATTGAAACTATTATACCTGTTTTTAATAAATTACTTTTTTCACTTTTTTCTGTAGAATTTACATTAAATTTTTTTTGAACAATAATATCACACAAAATCATTGAAATAATTCCTAATAATATCCCAAAAATTATTCCATAAATACTGCTAATTCCTAGTGCTTCAGGTATTAAATCAAAACATATTACTGCCATCATTAATCCTGATGCAAATGATAATATAAAGCTTAAAAATTTATTGGAATTTTTCTTTATAACTATACCTAAAAATCCTCCTAATGTTGTTCCAAATGTACCAAAAAATAAACCTAATAATGTTGTTTTTAAAATTTCATTCACTAAAAAAACTCCTTTATAATAAATTTTTTTAATAGTTTATTATAAAGAAGTCTATTTTATTCGTGCCACTAAGATTTTAATTATGCTTTTATTATTCTTCATCCCCTTTTAATCTTTCAGCTCTATCAGCAGCAATTAAATTATCTATCATTTCATCAATATCTCCATTTAAAAAATTCTCCATTTGGAAAATACTCATTCCTATTCTATGATCTGTAATTCTTCCTTGAGGATAATTATATGTTCTTATCTTTTCACTTCTATCACCAGAACCAACTTGAGATTTTCTTGCATTTGCAACTTCACTATCTTGTTTTTGTTTCTCAATTTCATATAATTTTGTTCTAAGCATTTTCATTGCATTATCTCTATTTTGAAATTGAGATCTCTCAGTTTGACATTCTACAACTATTCCTGTAGGTTCATGTATAAGCCTTACGGCTGACGATGTTTTATTAATATGTTGCCCTCCTGCACCTGATGAACGGAAAACTTCCATTTTTATATCTGCTGGATTAATTTCTATTTCTACATCCTCAACAACTGGAAGTACTGCAACCGTAGCAGTTGATGTATGAATTCTACCACTACTTTCTGTATCTGGTACTCTTTGAACTCTATGAACACCACTTTCAAATTTAAGTCTACTATATACACCTTTTCCTGTTACCATAAATGTTACTTCCTTATATCCACCCAAACCAGTCTCATTTTCATTTAATATTTCCATTTTCCAATGCTTTTTTTCTGCATACATTGTATACATTCTAAATAGTGTTCCCCCAAATAAAGCTGCTTCTTCTCCTCCTGCTCCTGCTCTAATTTCACATATAATATTTTTATCATCATCAGGATCTTTTGGTATTAACAAATATTTTAATTCTTCTTCTATTTTAGGCAATTTTTCTTTATTATCATAATACTCTACTTCTGCTAATTCCTTTAATTCTTTGTCCTCCATCATTTCTTTTGCTTCATCCATAGATTCTTTTACTTTTTTATATTCTCTAAACTTTATTACCACATCTTCTATACTTGCATGTTCTTTTATGGCTTTTTGCCATTCAGCTTGATTTGATATTACTTCTGGGTCACTTATCATTTTTGTTAATTCTTCATATCTCTTTTCAACTGCTTCTAATTTCTCAAACATAAATCTCATCCTTTCGCTTCAATTCGTTTTACTCATGATTAAAAATCAAGATAGACTTTATAGTTTATCTGATCATAGTTATATTAATTTCATTTATAATCTTTTATATTGTTTTCATATTATATACTATTTTTATTATATTTACAAGTAGAAAATTTTAAGGGGAATATTTCCCGCTAATGTTTTGTAAAATTTGGGACATTTTCAAAAGTTATTGACA
>CAPNAQ010000012.1 GCA_948663505.1 uncultured Clostridia bacterium
CCATCTTCTTGTAAATCTTCTGTATTAGTACTAGGTAATATCATAGCATACTTTAAAAATTCATTTTTTATAGAATCTAATGAATTATTTTCATTCCAGTATTCTGAATCAACACATACATAGGAATATGTAAGAAATCTATTCATATCAATATCATACTGTTTAGCACTTTCCTGTTTTCCAATAATTTCATATATTATATCAGAAAAAAAGCTACATCTCAACTTCTTTTCCCAAAAAAACCGAATAAATTAGCACTTTATTAACACACCTATTCAAAGACAGTTCCAAAGCCTGTTTATATAAAGCAAGCTGACTAGCATATTTATGAATTAAAATAGCTTCATTATCACATTCAACAAAATCCGTTTTATAATCAACCAAAACCAAATTGTCATCCTTATCAATAAAAAATAAATCAATAATACCCTGTACAAGAATATTTTCCTCAATATTCTCATTATAAATCTCTTTTGCAGGAACATTAATATAAAAAGGTTTCTCTTGATAAACTTCTTTTGCACTTTGTAAATCTTTCCAAATATTAGATTTAGTAAACTCTAATATTTTATAAGGATTTATTGCTTCTGTCTCTTTTTCTGTAATTATTTGTTTTAATTGTAGATTTTTAATTAATTCGTTAATCTTTTGTAAATTATAATCTTCTTTTGGATTTAACTTCTGTAAACATAAATGAATTAAAGTTCCTTTTTCAGCAGATGTTATTTTTTCTTCTTTGTCCTCTTGCAAAAACTTTGGTTTTTCAAATGCAATCTTTTCTAAATTTAAACCTACTTGTTCTTGTTTTAATTGCTTGATTTTTGTTACAGAACTTTTTGTTGGAATCATTGTTGAAATTTTATTTGTATATTCATATTCTAACATTTGTTTTATTTTGTCTATTTCATTTTTAGATATCTGTATATTCTCTAATTTTTGTTTTACACTTTGAATTTGATTTTCTTGTGTCTGTATTTCTTTTGATAATAATATTTCTTTTGGTTTTATTTGATTTACTTCTAATAAATTTTCTGTATTATTTTTTTCATATAAATAAACTAATAAAATCCAATCTAAATATGACTTATATTTTTTTACTAAAACAGGATTAATTTTGCTATTTCTTCTTGAATATATTGTTTCTTGTTTTTCAATATCTTCAATTTGTTTTTCAAAATCCTTTGAAATACCAGTTATTATTAATTTTTCTTTTGCTCTTGTTAATGCAACATACAAAACTCTCATTTCTTCTGATATATTTTCATTTTTAATTACATTTTTTACTGCTTCTCGTGTTAATGTATCATATTGAATTTGAGCATTATAATTAATATATTTAGCACCTATTCCAATTTCTTGGTGCAATAAAACATTATCATTTTTTATATCTTGCTCATTAAATTGCTTATTTGAATTTACTAAAAATACTATTGGAAATTCTAGTCCTTTACTTTTGTGAATACTCATTATTCTTACAACATCATCATTTTCTCCAATAATTTTTGCAGAACTTAAATCTCCTGAATTTATTTTCAATTTTTCTATAAAGTTTATAAAATTATATAAACCTTTAAAACTTGCAGTTTCATATTTCTTAGCTCTTTCAAATAGCATTTTTAAGTTAGCTTGTCTTAAATTTCCATTTGGCATTAATCCAACATAATTATAATAACCTGTATCTGAGTATATTTTCCATATTAATTCATCTAAAGAAAGATATTCTTGTTCTTTTCTCCATTTTTCTAAACTTTTTAAAAATTTTTGTATTTTTTCTTTTAATTGTTTTGATACATCTATTTGTGCTTTTAACATGCAATTATAAAAATTATCATTTTTATCTGATAATCTTATTTCAACTAATTCATTATCTGTAAATCCACCTATATTTGACCTTAAAACAGTTACAAGTGGTATATCTTGCATAGGATTGTCAATTATTTTTAGCAAACTAATAATTGTTTGTATTTCTATAGAGTCTAAATATTCTTGTGTACTGTCTGAAAATACAGGTATTCCTAAATTTATTAATTCTTGTTCATATATACTTGCTTTATCTTTTGTTGATCTTAATAAAATTGCTATATCTTTATATGTTATGTCTCTAAAATTTTCTTTTTTTCTATCATAAATTTGATATTTACTTTTTAATAATTTATTTATTTTTTGAGCAACATATCTTGCTTCTAATTCAATATTTTCAATATGTTCTAATTCTTCATTTTCGCTATTATCAAAATCTTCAACATTTTCTTCATTTGCTTCTTTCTCTTCTTCATTCTTTACATCTATTATATCTATTTCTATTTTTAATGATTGTTCTATTTTTTTATAATCTTCTGCTCCAAAATTTAGATATTCACTTTCATCATATTCAACATCTCCTAAATCTTGGCTCATTATGTTCTTAAAAATTAAATTTGTAAAATCTAATACTAAATTTCTACTTCTAAAGTTTTTATATAATTGAATTTTTCTTCCATTCTTATTTTCTTCAATTTGTTCAGCACTTTCTTTATAGTCTTTGACAAGTGAAAATGTGTTATATTTATCAATAAATAGTTTTGGCATAGCTTGCCTAAATCTATATATACTTTGTTTAACATCTCCTACCATAAATATGTTATTTCCTCTTGATATTGATGTTAATATTTTTTCTTGAACCAAATTACTATCTTGATATTCATCTATTGCTATTTCTTCAAATTTATCAATATATTTTTTTGCTATTTCTTGGTTTTCTAATATTTGTAATGCAAAATGTTCTATATCTGAAAAATCAACAATATTTTTTTCTCTTTTTTTCTTTGAAAAGCTTTCATCAAATTCGAAAATTAGGTTTTCAAGTTTCTTTAAAATATTATACATATCATATATATCTTTATTTGATTGTTCTGAGTCTGATATTAAAATTTTTGAGACTTTTGTACTATATTTTTTCTTTACATTATCTCTTACTTTTTTTGCTTCTTCTTTAATTTCTGATTCAATCCTTTTTCTAGGCCAATTTGTAAATTTAATGTTTTGTGCTATTTGATAGCTATTTTCCCAGCTATTCAAATTTTGTTTTAATGTTTCTAGTTGCTTAACGTCAGTTTCTATTGTTTGTCTAAACTCTTCCAATTCTTTATCATTATTTAAACTTTCTATCATGTCTTCAAGAATTGGTATATCATCAATTAGCTCATCATTTAATTCTTCTAATAAAATTTTTCCCCATGGTGTTTGACTAAAGTCTTTCTCTAATTCATTTCCTATATTAAACATTTCTATTTTTTCTTCTAACCACTTTTTAGGGTATGGACTTGAATTTATGTAATTATGTATTTTTAATATTAAGTCTTTTAGTGGTGTGTCATCTCTATAACTCGTATATGTGTTTATTAATTTCGTAAAATCTTTATTTTCTTCTAAGTATTTCTTTTCAAATATTTCATCTAAAATTTCTTGCTTTAATAGTTCTATTTCAGGTGTATCTGCAATTCTAAAGTTTGGTGAAATATTTTCTAATTCATAAAAATTGTTTTTTACTACATCTAAACAAAATGAGTCTATTGTACATATGCTTGCCATATTTAATAGTGTTATTTGCTTTAATAGATTTTCATTTTCAGGGTCTTCTTCTAATTTTTTATATATTGCATTTAATACCCTTTCTCTCATCTCTGATGCTGCTGCATTTGTAAATGTTACTACAAGTAATTTGTCTATGTCTACTTTTTCATTTATTATTTTATTTATTATTCTTTCAACTAATACTGCTGTTTTTCCACTTCCTGCCGCTGCTGCTACTAGTATGTTTGAATTTTTTTCATATATTGCTTGTTTTTGTTCTGTTGTCCAGTTTGGCATGTTTCCCTCCAAATATTTTTTAGGTGCAAAAAATTTTTTATAAAAATTGACAATTTAATTTAATTTGTATATAATAAATATAGGAAATGGAGAAACCACAATATGGTTACCAAGATATGTTAAAAACAACACTTGCTCGGGAAAGCGGATGTGTTGTTTTTTTGGTTATTCGCTCTTACTCAAAATTATTGCTAATGCTATAATTAAGGCAATTGCGATGATAGTCATTCCAAGTAGTCCATAATATAGTATGTATATAACTGCTATTAAATATTCTGTTTCTATCATAAGCCTCACCTCCTTATTGGAGGCAAACCACATCTGCTTATTCTCATTTCATATGCTTACAAATATACAACATTATTTTACAAAAAACAAGCGAACAACAAAATTTATTTATCAAATACTAGTTATAATTAAGAACAGTTGAATTTTAAAGAGGACTTCAAAAAAAGTCCTCTTAAATATTATCATTTCTAATAGTCTCTATAATATTTTGTTTATTAATTTTAGACATAGAATACTTCATAATAATAGAAATAATTACAGCAACAAACACAATAGAAATCAAAATAGAATTTAAAGGAAATATAAACTCTGAACCAGCATTTGAATTAAACATCTTAAAAATACCATAAGATAAACCTATTCCAATTGGAATACCGAAAATCAAAGACTTAAGTCCATAAAAAATACTTTCTAATCTAATCATTCTATTAAATTCTTTTTTAGTCATACCAACAGATTTAAGCATAGCAAATTCTTTTTTTCTTAAATTCATATTAGTAGTTATAGTATTAAAAATGTTAGTTATTCCAATTAAAGAAATTACTGTAATAAATCCATATAAAAATATAGAAACTACTAAAATTATAGCATTTTGTTCTTTTACCATTTCGTCAATATTTGAAATCATAACATTAGCCTCACTAATATTCTTGCTCCTATAAAATTGATTTATTTCATCTTCAACTTTAAAACTATCCTCAGCATTAATCTCCATTTCAGTTACACTAAAAACACCTATTTTTTCTATATATTCATCACTTACTATTAAATATTTATTATTTGAATATATCTCTTCTAATCCCATTGGTCTAACATCTGTTTTATTAACTATTTCTATACTTTGTTCCACTTTATTGGAATCATCATCTTTTTGATTTGAATTTGTAACATTTGTTGAGTTCTCTTCTTTATTTGTCTCTACTCTTTGTACTATATTTCCTGTTATAGTATCACCTTTTGTCCATTTAAAGAAGTTTCCTCGTAACACTTTACCTTCTTCATCATACATCATACAATTATCAATTAATACTGCCCCATTTTTATAGTTTTCATATTTTCCACCTATTTTTTTTACATATCTCTCATATTCATCTTTACCTAATGAGATAATTATAAGAGTATCTTTCAATTTTTGTTTATTACCATTTTCATCTACTGCATATATTTCTCCATTATTTTCTTTTATTTTTTTGCCAAAGTCACTTAAATAATCTTCACTATCTACTTCTATTGTTACAGTTCTTTTTATTGAATATTCACTTATTCCATCTAATTTTGCAACTTCTAAATATCTTTCATATTTTGCTTTTTCATTTTCGTTTTTTGATGTATTATTTTGCGAAATATCATATAATGCAATATTGTAATCTCTTTCAGTATAATAATTTGCTGTCATTTTAAATCCATAGTCAATAAAGCTTGATATTGCTATAAATATTACTATACTTACAATTATTGAAACTACAGTTGTTCTATATTTTTTCTTACTTCTTTTTAAATTTTTATAAGCAATTTCTCCTCCTGTTTTAAATATGTTTTTTATAATTTTAGGACATTTAACTTTTTTAGATTTTAACTTTATATCTTCTGAATTTCTTATTGCTTCTATTGGTGTTACTTTTGAAGCTTTTCTTGCTGAACTTCTACATGATAGCCATATTGTAATAGCTGATATACCAATACTTATTGCTATTGCAATCCATGAAATGCTATATATTAATTCTACATTAGTTACAAAATCACTTAATATTAAATTTACAATTTTCAACAAAATATCTATTGCAAATATTCCACTTAATATTCCTAAAGGAATTCCTATTATTCCTAGAACAAATCCTTCAAAATAAACACTTTTCTTAATTTGTTTTTTAGTTGCTCCTATACTTGAAAGCATTCCATATTGTTTTAATCTTTCTGTAATTGAAATTGCAAATCCATTTCTAATTACAAATACACTTGAAACTAATACTATTGCCATAATAATTCCACCAACACTATACATAGTGCTCATCATATTATCACTTAAGTTTACTCCTTCAAATGCTAATAAATCATAATTTACTGATACCTCATATTTGTAACTTTTATATTTTGCATCTCTTAATCCGTTAAATCTAGTTGCATTATCTTTTTCTTCGTCTGTTACTGCTTTTTCCATTTCATTTATTTGTTCTGTATATTCTTGATATTTAGATACTTTGTTATATAAAACTGCAATATTTGCGTTTTCTTGCACTTTTTCCATTTTTGTTATTACAGTATAACCAGGTGCAGCATAATCTTCTAATCTCATTGATGGTCTTTCCATTATACCAACAATTTTATATTCTCTTTTAGTTATATTTACAATCTCTTCTTGCAAAATTGTACCTTCTTCATCTGGTTCTCCTGTTAAATATGGATTTTTTTGATTTAATTTTTCCCCTGTTGTAAGTTGTCTTCTTCCTATATCTAATGTGATTGTATCTCCTACTTTGTAGTCTGCTTTTCCATTTGTAATAATATGTTTTGAAATTACTATTTCTTTTTCATTTTCAGGCATTCTCCCTTCTGTTAAACGTACACCCATATTATTTAAATATCCATTATTCATTGAAATTACATTTACATAAGGTTTATTTTTGTTTTGACTGCTTTCTAATTTTGCATACCCTAATTCTTCTGATAAATAGTACTCTTTTACATTTCTATTTTCTTCTATATATTTTAGTTCCTCTTTTGGCACTTCATAAAATATGACATGATAGTTTCCTTCACTTTCTTTATAATATTCTAATATTGAATTTTGAAAACTTGTTATTATTCCTGCTACTCCACATATTAGTGCTGTTGATAATATTATTCCTATTATTATTACTAAAGATCTTTTTTTATTTAATTTTAAATCTTTTATACTTAAATTGTTTAATATATTCACTTTAATTTCACTCCCTTTTTACATAAAATATAATCAAGTTGTAAAAGAATTGGATATTTGGCTAGGCGTACAAATTTGAAATCTATGAGGCGTACTGGTGTACGTTGATTAGATTTCAAATGCAGTACAACAACGCCAAATGCCAATTATTTTTCAACTTCTACTTGTTTTTTTCATCTTTAACAATCTTCCCATCATCAATTGTAATAATCCTATCAGCTTCTAAAGCAATCTTTTCATCATGAGTTATAATAATAACAGTTTGATTATACTTTTTATTAGAAAGCCTTAATAATGAAATTATTTCTTCACTTGCCTTAGAATCCAAGTTTCCTGTAGGCTCATCTGCAAGCATTAAAGCAGGTTCATTCATCATAGCTCTACCTATAGAAACTCTTTGTTGTTGTCCTCCTGATAATTGATTTGGCAAGTTATTTTTTCTATTTTCCAAACCTAATGTTTTTAATAAATCATCTAATCTTTTCTCATTTATTTGTTTTCCATCTAAATTACATGGCAATGTTATATTTTCTACAACATTTAAAACTGGTATTAAATTATAAAATTGATATATTAATCCAACTTGCCTTCTTCTAAAAATTGCTAATTTATCATCATTTAATGAATATATATCTTGACCTTCTATATATACTTTTCCTGAAGTTGGTCTATCAACTCCACCCAAAAGATGTAATAGTGTTGATTTACCACTACCACTTGCTCCTATTATTGCAACAAATTCACCTTTTTCAACTGAAAATGATATATCATCTACTGCTTTAACTTTATTATCTCCTTTTCCATAAACTTTGCTTAAATTTTCAACTTTTAAAATTTCCATAAAATACCTCCATAAAAAAATGTCCAAAGGGAAACTTTCCCCTTGGACATAATTATATATTCTAAAAGTGACAATTAAATGACTTTAGAATATTTTATAATAAATTCTGTTCCAATGCCCACTTCTGACTTACAACTAACCATTCCTCTATTTTTCTCAATAATAGATTTAGCTAATGCAAGTCCAATTCCAACACTATTTTCTGACGAATTTTTTCCTTTATAAAATCTTTCAAAAATATGTCTTATTTCTTCTTTAGAAATCCCCTCACCTTCATCTTTTATTGATATTTTTGTAAATAGACTATTTTCTTCATATGTTACAAAAATATTTCCATTATTTTTATTATGCTCAATACAATTTTTTATTACATTAGTTATAGCTTCTTGTTGCCACTTATAATCTCCTTCAAAAGATACATCTTCATTACCTATAACAACTATATTTTGATTTTTTATTTCTATTGGAATTTCTAAGTTTTTAATTATTTCATTAATTAATTGTTTAACATTTATATTTTCTTTATAAAATTTAACAACATCTGCATCTAATTTTGATAATTTAAGCATTGAGATTACAAGCCAATTTACCCATTCAATTTGTCTACTAATTTCAAATATAAATTTTTGTTTAGTTTGGTTATCCATTTCAGGATTTTCTTTTATATTATCAATCATTATTGATATAGATGTTAAAGGTGTTTTTATTTGATGTGATATCTTCTACTGATATTTTTAATTTTTCCTTATCTTTTCTTGAATTTTCACTTTCTTCCTTTAACATAACAGTTATTTTGTATAATTCATTTTTTAAATTACTTAACTCATCTTCACTATTTTCAATAATATCTAATTGATAATTTTTATTTTTTATTTCATATATATAATTTGTTATATCTTTTAATCTTTTATCTCTTCTGTTTAAGTATACAAAAAACAAAATTAACCAAAAAGAACTAAATATAATTATTATAATGATATTTATTCTTAAATTTTGTTCCATTTGATTTTGAACAGTTATTATACTTTCTATTTCATCTATATCTATTCCATATTTAAAAAGTTCAGTTTTCCCAAACTCAAATTGAGAAGATTTATCTTCATCTTCTGAATTTAATACTTTTATAATATCCTTTAGTTCTATATCAGGATATTTTTCTTTAAGTGTACCAATAATAGTTGCTATTGCATTATTTGTAACTGTAGAAACTTCTTTATATTGTTTTTTTGTTTCAAATAATAAAATACAACTTGTACAAATCGTTAGAATTATCATTGGTATTATTAAAAATTGTAACTTTTTATTTTTTAACTTATTCAATATCCAAACTTCCTTTTTCTAAAATTGTAATGTATTTAATTTTTAAGCATAATAATATTAATATGTTCAGTATCTTAAACGCCTTAGAGAACAGAATTTTTGAAGCCTCATATTATTGCTAATACATTTTCCAAATTACTATATTAAAAGAAAAATTTAATCTCCTACTCTATAGCCCAGTCCCCTCACAGTCCTAATAATAGATTCATCATGCAACTTTTCTCTAATCCTCTTAATATAAACAGTCAAAGTATTATCATTAACAAAATTACCTGCGATATCCCAAATTTTATCCAACAACTGTTCTCTAGTAATCAACTTATTTTGATTAGAAAACAACAATAACAAAATTTTATATTCCAAACTAGTAAGTATAACCTCGTTATTATCTTTATAAACTTTAGCCATATCAACATCAATTTTTACATCTTTATATTGAATAACATTAGATTTTTCAATATTTTTATCATACCTTCTTAAAACTGAATTTATTCTTGAAATCAGCTCTCTATTTCTAAAAGGCTTAACAATGTAATCATCAGCGCCTAAATCCAAGCCTTTAACAACACTTGTTTCTTCATCTTGTGCGGTTAAAAATATTACTGGTATATCAAATTTTTCTTTTATTAATTTACAAATATCAAATCCGTTTCCATCTATCAAAGTAATATCTAATAATACTAAATCTATTCTTTCTTTTTCAATGATTTCTTGCGTATCTTTTTTCGTTTTGCTTGATATAAATTGAAATCCTTCTTGCTCAAGTGAATATTTTAGACCCATTATAATTGTATCATTATCTTCTACTAATAATATTTTTTTCATACAATCACTCTCCATGCCTGTCCCTGTTGGACATGAACATTACATTTTTTCTGGCATTTCTATTCCTAGCAAACTTGCCCCTTGTTTTAAGACTTTGCCTACTGCATAAGTTAGGTAAATTCTTGCATTTTGCACATCTTTATTGTCTAAAATTATTTTATTTTCATTATAGAAACTACTAAATGCTTTTGCTAATTCTATTAAGTATCTAGCAAGTATTGATGGTTCATTTTTTTCAGTTACTTGTATTAATGTTTCTTCAAAATTATAAATTAATTTTAGTATTTCTATAGAAAATTCATCTAATAGATTTTCTATTTTTATGTCATCAAGTTTTGGAACAAATCCTGCTTTTTCTAATACACTTTGTGTTCGTACATATGTGTATTGGATATATGGTCCTGTTTCTCCTTGAAAGTTTAAGGCAGTATTCCAGTCAAATATTTGGTCTTTTATATTTGCTGTTGATAGTGTATTAAATATGATTGCTCCTATTCCTACTTTTTCTGCTATTTGATCTTTATTTTCTAATGTTGGATTTTTTTCTTCTATTATTTCTTGTGCCTTTTCTATTGTTCCTTTTATTAAATCTTCTATCTTTACTACATTTCCTAGTCTTGTTGACATTTTTCCTGTTGGTAGACTTACCATTCCATAAGATACATGTTCTAATCCTTTTGTATATTTTTCATCTACTAAACTTTTTGCTACTTCAAATATTTGTTTAAAATGTAAATTTTGTTCATATGCTACCACATATAAACATTTATCAAAATCATACGTTTTTGCTCTATACATAATTGCTGCTAAGTCTCTTGTCGCATAGATTGATGATCCATCGGTCTTTTGTATTATGCATGGTGTGTTTATTCCTGCATATTCTAAGTCTACTATTTTTGCTCCTTTTGATTCTATTAGTTTTCCTTTTTCTTCAAGCTTTCGAACAACTTCTTCCATCTTATCTGAATAAAATGCTTCTCCATTATATGAATCAAATTTTACATTTAATATATCATAAATTTTACTAAATTCTGTCATACTTAATTCTTTAAATTTGTTCCATAATTCTGTACAATATTTATCTCCTTCTTCTAATAGTCTGAAATTTTCTCTACATTTTTCAAGTATACTTTCATCTTGTTTGCATAGTTCATTAATTCTTACATACATGTCCATTAATTTGTTTATTGGGTCTTCTTTTAAGTCATATTCATTTCCCCACATTTTATATGCTTCTATCATTTTTCCGAATTGTGTTCCATAGTCTCCTAAGTGATTGATTCCTGTTGTGTTATATCCTAAATATTTATATGTTTTATATAGTGCATTTCCAATTAATGTTGTACGCAAATGGCCTATATGGAATGGTTTTGCTATGTTTGGTGATGAGTATTCTACAATGATGTTTCTCCCTTTTCCTTTTTCAGATTTTCCATATTCTTGCTCATTTTCTATTTCTTTTAAGACTTCTTTTACTAATTCTTCCTTATTTATAAAAAAGTTTAAATATCCTCCTGTAACTTCGATCTTTTCTATTTCTTCGTTTGTTTCTTGGTCTAATTTTTCTTTTATTTCGTTTGCTATAATTTGTGGTGCTTTTTTTAGTTCTTTTGCTAGTCTAAAACATGGAAATGAATAGTCTCCATTTTTATTGTCTTTTGGTGTTTCTATATATATTTCTAATTCTTTTTCATTTATTTGTGTTGCTTTTGATATTATACTTGCTATAATTTGTTTAAAATTTATCATATTTTTCTCCTCTCTGTTTCCTTTTATTTATTATCTTTTTAAATTTATCATTTTCCTAACAAATTCTTTTATATCATCTAAGTGATTTTCAATTACATCTTTTAATATTTGTTCATCTATATTTTTATATTCATGTATTGCTATATTTCTAAATCCAATCATACCTTTCATATTTGCACACATCTCTTCTGAAATTAATTTATTTTCATATAATTTTTCAAATGCTTCTTTTTTTGTTTGTGGTATTCCTAATTTTCTAGATGTTACAATATACATAGCTACATCTGTTGCTAATTCACATGCTCTTTGCAAATTTAATACTATTGCATCCATTTTTCTGTAATCATCTAAATTTTCAGGATTATTCTCATATTCTTCATTAATTCTATTTATACACCTTTCTATGCTTTCATATTTATTTATTAGTACAGCTTCATTTTCCATATATATCTCCTCCTTTTTTGATATTATTTATAATTGCTTGTCTACTTTCATTTAAATCTAAAAATTCCCTATACATATCTAATTTATAAAGTTCAAATTTTAATTCATCTTTACAATATAAAGTCTTTCCATTTACTAATATCTCATATCTAAATGTATCTCCAATTTCATCCAAATTTATTAAATCTATATCTTTATTTAATTTATCTTCAAGCTCTATTGAAATTTGATATACATCTTTTTTGTCTATCTTTTTTTTTGTTTTAAATGCTATATCTATATCACTTTCTTTGTTTTGTGTTCCTCTTGCATAACTTCCAAATAATACTATTGCTTCACATTCTATTTTACTTAATAATATTTCTTTTATTGTTTCTTCCATAGGATAAAACCTCCATTTGAAAATCATATCTACAAAAATATTATAGTTTATACATAAAAAAAAGTCAAACATGTAGCTTGACTTTTAATTATTTATATAATTCCAACTATCTTTACACATATCCTCTAAAGTTTTTTCTGCTACCCAATTAAGCTCATCTTTAGCTTTACTAGGGTCTGCATAACAAATTGCAATATCTCCAGCTCTTCTAGGTGCAATCTTATAAGGAACTGCTTTGCCAGTCGCTTTTTCAAAGGCATTTACCATATCTAAAACACTATATCCTTTACCTGTACCTAAATTATAAATATATAAGCCTTCATTTTCTTTTTCTAGTTTTTCTAATGCTTTTATATGACCTTTTGCTAAATCTACAACATGGATATAATCTCTAACTCCTGTTCCATCAGGTGTATTATAATCATTTCCAAATACAGATAATTCTTTTAGTGTTCCTGCAGCTACTCTTGCCACATATGGCATCAAATTATTTGGTATACCTTGTGGTTCTTCTCCAATTAGTCCACTTTTATGTGCTCCTACTGGATTAAAGTATCTTAATATACATATATCCCATGTATTATCTGATTTATATATATCTTTTAGTATTTCTTCTATAAATAATTTTGTTGTCCCATATGGATTTGTTGTTCCTCCTGTTGGTGTATCTTCTGTTATTGGCATTTTTTCAGGTTCTCCATATACAGTTGCTGATGAACTAAATATAAATTTTTTTACATTATATTTTTTCATTGTTTCTAGTAATACTAATGCTCCTGATATATTATTTGAGTAATATTCTATTGGTTTTTGTACTGATTCTCCAACTGCTTTAAATCCTGCAAAATTCATTACTGCTTCTATGTTGTTTTCTTCAAATACTTTTTCTAATTTTTCTTTATCTTTATAATCTATTTCATAAAATTTGAAATCTTTTCCTGTTATTTTCTTTATGGCTTCTAATGATTGTGGTGTGCTGTTTGAAAAGTTATCTATTATTACTATTTCTCGTCCTTCATTTAATAATTCTACTGCTGTATGACTTCCTATAAATCCTGCTCCTCCTGGTAATAAAATTGCCATTTTTAATCTCATTCCTTTCTCAAGGTACAAATTGGTTAGGAAAGAATGGATATTTGGCTAGGAAAATATCCAATTTTCTACCTTTCTCTCCTTTTTAATTTCCTATATTATTTTTTACTATTTTTATAATTTTAAATTTGCCTATCTTTTATTTCACCTTATTTACTACATTTAATTAATACTTGACCCTCTTTTGTATCTTTAACTGTATAACCGTTTTGTAATATCAAACCTCTAAGTTCATCAGATTTAGCCCAATCTTTGCTTTCTCTAGCAATTCTTCTTTGCTCTACTAAGTTTAGAATTTTTTGAGGAATTTCTTCATTTATATTATCTAAAACTACTTTATCAACTTCGACCCCCAAAACAGTATCAAACTTAGCTAACATTTTAGCAACTTTAGGTGACTTTTTCTCAAATCTTGCTACTTCCCAAACATAACTCATTGCAAGTGGCATATTTAGATCATCATTTATTGCTTTATGAAAATTCTCTTCAATTTTATTTAGCCTTTCAATGTCTTGAGATGTTAATTCATCAGTTCCATTTACATTAATTTTATAGCTATTACGTAATCTTTCTAATGATTTAGATGTTGCTTCTATTCCTTCCCATGTAAAGTTTAGCTTGTTTCTATAATGACATGAATAACAAAATAATTTATATGTTAATGGATCATAACCCTTTTCAATAATATCTTTTAGTAAATATACATTTTTTAAGCTTTTTGACATTTTTCCACCATTTATTAATAAGTATTCTCCATGTAACCAATAATTAGCTGGCACTTTACCACATCTTCCTTTACTTTGAGCAATTTCATTTTCGTGATGTGTAGGTATTAAATCTATTCCGCCTGTATGTATATCAAATTGTTCTCCTAAATATTTTTGCCCCATTGCAGAACATTCTATATGCCACCCTGGATAACTTGGCCCCCATGGGCTATCCCATTTCATTAAGTGATTTGCTGGTGCTTTTATCCATAGTGCAAAATCATATGGATTTCTTTTTTCTGTGTCAATATTTACTCTTGCTCCTGCTTTTTGATTTTCTAAATCTAAATTTGATAAAATAGGATATTTATCAAGTTTTGATATATCAAAATATATTGCTGTTGATGTTTCATAAGCATATCCTTTTTCTACTAATGCTTCAACAAATTCAAGCATTTCTTTTATATGAGCTGTTGCTTTACATACTATTTCAGGTGTTTCTATATTTAATCTTTCTAAATCTTGAAAAAATAATTTTGTGTAATATTCTGCAATTTCTAATGGAGTTTTGTTTTCTTCTTTTGCAGATTTAACCATTTTGTCTTCTCCTTCATCTCCATCTGATACTAAATGTCCTACATCTGTTAAATTCATCGCATGTTTTATTTTATATCCATTATATTTTAATACTCTTCTTAATACGTCTTGAAATATATTTGTTCTCATATTTCCTATTGTTGCGTCTTTATATACTGTAGGTCCACATGAATACATTCTAATTTCTTGAGAATTTATTGGCTTAAATTCTTCTTTTTGTTTTGTTAATGTATTATATAAAAATATCTGCATTTCTTCCTCCATTTAAAATTATTCTTAATAAAACATAATAATATTAATCTGAAAGAACGAGTTCTACCTGAGTCATTCTTTAACCTGCTATAATGTGTATCTAAAGTATAAATATTCAATATCTCAAATGCCTTGGAGAACGGAATTTTTTAAGATTCATATTATTATGTTTTTATTTAATTCATAAAGTAAAAATCAAAATATATTAGTCATCATTTCCTCCTGGATCTTTCTCATCTCCAGTAGGTTCTTTTGGGTCTTCTGTCGTATTTCCAGTAGGCTCTTCTACAGTCGTATTATTATTATCTGTAGTATTACTAGGATCAGTTGTTGTATTTTCAGGTGGTTTTTCTACTGTATTATTATTTTGATTTTCATCATTTGGTTCAGAAGGTATTTCTGGCTTAGGCTCTTCAGCTGGTTTTGTATGAATTGTACAAACATCTTCAATTTGTGTTTTTCCTGAAGCTCCAGATGCTCCCACTGGCTTCCATAATCCTAATGTTTCTTTTGGTATTACACCACCATAGGCAACTTCTTCAACTTGATCTTTTGGACAATATTCATTAGCTACATGTCCTGAAGCCTTACATATAATTTGTATACCATGACCTTCACATTTTGTTGGTAAATTATCTGGTGTAAATATTTCGCTATATGTGTCTTTACATGTAGATGTAGCAATACATCCTGTTACTTTACAGATTGTTTGACTTACTAAGCCACTTGGCTTGTTAAAGTTTTTATTAGGTAAATCTTTATGAATACTTTTCATAACTGTAGACCACAATTGACCTGCAGGGTTTCTACCATCAACACTATATACTGTACCATTAGCATATTTTAGTGGTTCAGGTTCATCAAATCCCCACCAACAAGCTGTTGCATAATATGGTGTCATACCACAAAGCCATCTATCTTTATATTCATCAGTTGACCCTGTTTTAGCACAAGTTTCCATTCCTTGGACTTTACAAAATGTAGCTGTACCTCCACCTGTAACAGGTTCTTGCATTATTGACCTTGCAATATAGGCATTTTGTTCTGATATTACTCTTGTTTTTTCTTGTGTAGGTGCTAATACTGTATTTCCATTATCATCTACTACTTTTGTATAAAATGTTGGTGTTATATATACACCATCATTAGCAATTGCTGCATATGCTCCTGCCATTTCTAAAGGACTAATTCCTGTGCTTAGACCACCTATTGATAAAGATAATCCTGCATCTTTTGTATCATCAAGTGTTGAAATTCCCATCTTTCTTAAATATTCTAAAGATTTTGCAGGTGATAATTCAGCCATGATTTTAACCATTGGAATATTTTGAGATGTGCTTATACATTGTCTTATATTAATTAAACCTCTTGGTGTATTCCAATCACCTGGCTTATAACCTTTAAAATCAGTTAAAATATCATCATATATTGTTGCTGCTGTTATTACTTTTTCTTGTAAACCTGGAACAACATCTGCAAGTGGTTTCATAGAAGAACCTGTTTGTCTAATCATTTGTGTTCCTCTATTCCATCCAGTAGCATATTGTTCTCCTAATTTTCCTCCAACTGCTACAACTTGACCTGTAGTATGATCTATTATTACCATAGCTGCCTGTGTATGTTCATTTTTTAAATTACCATCTTTATTCTTTTCTCTTCCCTTAATTTGATATTTTGTCTTTGCAAATTCTTCTTCAACAGTTTTTTGTATTGTTGGGTCTTCTGTTGAGTATATTGTTAATCCACTACTATATACATAATTTCTTGCTAATTCTCTTGATATATTTTTCTCTTCCATTACTTGATCAATAACCTGATTTATTGTTGCATCAGTATGATATGAATATGTAGAATTAGTACTTATACTACCTTTAGTAAATGGTAAACCTTCTTTAACTTTTGCTACAGCTGTATTATAATCTTCATCATTTTCAATTAATTTTTGGTTTTTCATTTCATCTAGAACAACTAATGTTCTTTCTTTTATTAAATCTGTACGATCTTTTTCTGTATCAAATGGATTATATGCATTTGGTGAATTATTTATTCCTGCCAAAAATGCACATTCAGCTAAATCTAAGTCTTTTGCTGTTTTATTAAAATAATAATTTGCTCCAAGTTCTACACCATGAATATTTTCCCCACCAACAAATATTATATTTAAATATAACTCTAATATTTGATCCTTTGAAATCATTCTTTCAACTTGTATAGCTTTTGACCATTCTTTGACTTTTCTCATAACACCTTCTATTCCTGATCTAGCTTTATCATTTGTGACATTTTTTACTAATTGCTGTGTAATTGAGCTTCCTCCATATGAAGAATTTTTTGTAATTACACCTAAAATTGCACCTGCAGTTCTTTTTATATCAACACCATTGTGATTATAAAATCTTTTATCTTCTATTGCCACATATGCTTTTGGCAAATATGGTGCCATTTCACTTATTGATATTACTTTTCTTTTTTCATCTTCACTTAAATTTGCTATTTCATTTCCGTTTTTGTCCAATATTACAGAGTTAGATGCACCCACTGTTAGTTCATCTTTTGTTATCTCAAAATCATCTCCAAAAAATCCAAAGCATATTGCTGCAACTACTCCAGCTCCTGCTACACATAACAATAATATTAGTATAATAATTAATCTTATTACTAATTTTAGCTTAGGATTCATTTTCTTTTTATTTCTATTTTTGCCTTTTTTATTATCTGTTTTTTCAGTATTTTGTGTCGTTTTCTTTTTTGTTACTTTTTTATTATTATTTGGCATTTTACATTTACCTCCTTGCCAATTTTATATGTTTCTTATTATATTATACTTTAAATAAAAATGAAAGTCTTTTTTATAAATTTTTGCCTTATTGAGATGTGTGCCAAATTGGACATAATGGATATCAATATTCTTCAATTCTTATATATAATTTTTCTTCTAATGCATATTTTTTTTCGACCTCTATTTTGGTAATTTGATTATCATCTTTAAAAGCAAATTTATTCATGCTATCTAGAACTACTTTAACTATATTATCTATATCAGGCTTTTTTGTAGGACTTATATTATTTTCTAGCATTTCATTAATTTCAGATTTTTTTGTTGTTTTTGGTATTCCAAAATATGCTATTATTTTTACTTGTACTCTTTTTTCTAACATTTTAAATCTTGGATATTTTAATAAGAAATATTGTTCTACTAGTGTTTCATAATCTTTTGTTTTTGTTGGTGTATATACTATTCCTGTATATGTGTTTAATCTAGGTCTACCTTTTCCTATTACTTTTCCTGGTACTTCAAATTCATATATCATTTGCTTTTTTTCCTTTCACTTCGCTTCGCTCGTTCATCGTCATCCAAAATTTTTTTCAAAAATTTCGTCTGCCAAATCTTTTCTTTAAAGCTTTTTAAATTTTAACATAAATTTTTTTATTTGTATATAAATTATTTTTTTGGAAATACTAATAGAAATTATTTATTATAATTACTTGGAGGATACTATGGAAAATCAAAATTTAAATATTTTAGATGAAGTTAATAAAGGTGCTACTATGGGAATGGATGCAATTGATATTATTTCTGAAAAGGTCAAAGATGAAGAATTTGAAAATGTTTTGAAAACGGAATACAAAAAATATAAATATATTTCAAAGAGAGTAAACGATTTATATTCTAATTATTCTGATAAAGAACCTCATGAGACTAATGCTATGAACAAAATGATGACTTGGTATGGTGTTCAAATGAAGACTATGTCTGATGATACTACTTCTAAATTGTCTGAATTAATGATGCAAGGTACAAATATGGGTATTATTGAAGGTAGACGTTTACTAAATAATAATGATAATGCAGCTCCTGATGTTAAGGATATTTTAAATGAATTTGTGGTTATGCAAGAAGATAGTGTTGAAACTTTAAAGAAGTTTCTATAAATTTATTTTAAGTATATAATTAAAGGCTGATAGCTCTTGGCTTCAGCCTATTATATAAAACATTACACAAATTTATTAGTTTTCCAATTTGTTCTTAAATATTTTATCTAAAAAACTAATCGAATTTCTCTTTTTCTTTTGATTAAATTCATCTTCTTGATTTTGGTACATATAATTATTATAATCCTCATCTTCTTCTGCACTTTTTTGTATCTCATTTTTTAAAACTTTGGTTAAATCATCTTCGTCTGCATTTTTCATTATCTCTTGTTTTAAAATATTTGTTAAATCTGCATTTTCATCATAATCATCATAATTATAATTATTGTCATCATCTTCTACTTCAATATATTCCAACTCATCATCATCATATTGCATAACATTAGATATTTTCTCTAATATCTGATTTTTTAAAGATTTACCTTTTTTCTTCTTTCTGTTTTTTCCAAAGTCAAGTTCTCTCTTAAATTTATGATTATATTTTTCCTGGTATGTGTCATCTTCTATATATTGATTATACTTTTGGTTAAAATCATTTCCTTGTGCAGAATTATAATTATCATCATAATAGTCGTCTTCTTGATTATTATATTTTTGATAATATTTTTTTTCATATGTATCATGTTCTAAAAACTCATTTCCACTCAACCATTCTTCTTGTGGTTCATTAAATTCTAATATATTATTTCTTTTGCTTTTTTTATCTTCTTGTTCTTCAAAGTCATAATATCCAAAAATTTCATCATAGTCTTTTTCTTTATAGTTATTATTTTGATTGCTTATTATATTTTTGTTATTATGGTCGTAATTATATATATTATTTTTACTACTATTTGCTACAATTATCTTGCTTTCTTTTTTATTTTGTTGTTTATTATTTTTCTCTAAATTTTCCTGTTTTTCATCTTTTATTATATTTTCTCCTATATTTTGTTTTTCATCATCTTTTTTTGTATCTTCTAAATTTTCATTATATTCATTGTTTTGTTGTTCTATAATTTCTTTATCTTTTTGTTTTTTCTTATTCTCTTTATTATGTTGTTTATCTCCTTTTTTATTGTTATTTTTTAATATTGTTCCATCATTTTTCTCTTTTACTGTTTCTATATTCTTATATAATTCATTTATTTCTTCCTCTATTTTAATTTTTCTTTGTGTTTTTTGTACACTTGTATCTTCATATTTTTTACTTTCTTCTATGTCTTTATTAATTATCTGTGTCTGTTCTTCTTCAGTTTCTTCGTCTTCAAATATATCTTCTATTTGATCTTCTTCTACTTCTTCATCTTCAAATATTTCTTCTATTTGATCTTCTTCCACTTCTTCATCTTCAAATATTTCTTCTATTTGGTCTTCTTCTATTTCTTCATCTTCAAATATATCTTCTATTTGATCTTCTTCTACTTCTTCATCTTCAAATATTTCTTCTACTTGGTCTTCTTCTAATTCTATACCTTCATATAATTTATTTATTTCATTCTCTATTTCTATATCTTCTTGTGTTTTTTCTTCTTTTGCTTCTTCTTCATCTTCATACATTCCTGTAATTTTGTCTTCCTCTGTTTCTATATCCTCATATATTTCATTTATTTCATCTACTTTAACACCTTGATATATTGAGTTTATTTCATTACTATTCTCTTCTATTTCATCTTCATATAAATCATCATTTTCTAAAACAACATTATTATTATTGTCTAGTATATCTTCATATTCTAAAATATTTTCGATTTTTTCATTATCCTCTGTTTCTTCTATTGTTTCTAATTTATATTCTGATAAGTCTTTTTCAAATTTTTCACTAACTTCATTTATAAATACATCATATATATTTTTTATTTCATCAATTCTCCAATAATTTGAATTGATTATTGTTCCTGCTTGAATCTTTATATTATTTATTTCTTTTTCAAATGTTCTTTCTTTTTCTTCAATGTTTTTTAAATACTCTTTATTAAACAATTGTTTATATGCTTTTTTTGTTGATTTATTTGTAATTTCCCTTAAAATTAATTCATATAAATTGTCAAATTGTTTTATATCTAAATCAAATTTTTGGCATGCATCTTCCATTAATTGATTATGTACTTTTTCTCCATTTATTGATGTCATTCTTTCATTATCTAAAAAGCTTACTATATAATTTTTTTCTGCTTTTAAAAATGCTAATTTTACACTTATATCTCTTGAGGCTTTTTTATTTTTTTCTATTTTTATTTCATCATTATTTATCCCTATTAATAGCTTTCTCATCTTGTCAAATACCATTATATAACATTCTGCCTCTTTTTTGGCAATCTTATTTCTTGCAGAAACTGCTTTTTCTATTACTTTTCTATTAAATGGTAATTTTTCGTCTATTCCATTGTTTATCATTATTTCTGTAACTTCTTGCTCTTCTGCTTTATTTTCTGTTGATATAAATGTTTTTAGTTTTTTTAATGTTTCTATTCCTATTTCTTCTATTATTTCATTTGATTCTTCTATTAATTTTAAATATTGTTGTTCTTCTGTCCTTCTTTCTCTTGAACATATATTCCTTTCTTGTTGTTTTTCATTAAATACTGATAGATAATTTACAAATTCTGCTTTTAGTTCTTCTAGCCTTTCATTATTTTTTATTATAGTTTCTTGTACTTTTTGTAATTTTCTTTCAAGAAGTGCTGGGTTTTCATCTAAATTTTCAAATAGCTGGTTTCTCTCTTCTTCTAATCTTATGTTTAATTTGTATATTTTCTTTTGTTCTTGTTGAATTGCTCTTATTCCATTTGCTATTGTATCAAATTCATATATTACTGTTTCTTCTTTTTCAAGTGTTGTTTGATATTTTTGTATTTCTTCTACTAAGTCTTTAAAATTTTTATAGTTCATTTTTAAGTTTGGTTTTTCGTCAAATTTTAGTACATTAGTATAATATCTTTCTAACACTATTGCACTTCTCTCATACATTTCTAGTCCTCCTATTTTTATGTTTTCGTTTTTGTATAATTTTCTTTATTTTATCATGTATATAAAAAAATAACAAGATTATTTTGTCTTGTTATTTCTCATAAATTCTTAATTTTTTATAACATAACAGAATTTTTGAAGATTCATATTTTCTTATAATATAAATATTTGTAGACAATTTTACTAATATATACCATCAATTCTGTATATTCTTGGGTTAGTCCACCATTCAGTTTCTGCATTATTATAACACAATTTTGTACTACTCTTAAAATAAAAATATATCGAACAGTAAGCTGTACCTGCTCCATGATTAGTTGAATAAACCCTTGCACTGTTAAAACTATTACTAAATTTAATATCTTTTACATCAATTAGCATTGTATTTGTAATGACTTGTTTATTTGTATTGCTTGGCTCACCTGCATCAAAGTACACCATTAAATACTTATACTTACTAATATCTTTTATGGTATAATCTCCTGAAGAACTAGCACTTCCACTAAATACTGTTTCTGATGTTATTAATCGTTGTTGGATATTTCCTTCTAAATTATCAAATTGTTCTTGTATTTCACTTTTAAAGCTACTCATTTGACTATTTAGACTTGCTACTGTGCTTTTTAAATTTTCATATTCTTCTTTATCTATTGTTACTGTATTTCCTGTTCCACCTGCGTTTTCTCCCATATTTCCAGTATTTCCTGTACCTCCGCCTGTACTTCCTGTTGAATCTGAAACTTTTATTCCATCTATC
>CAPNAQ010000013.1 GCA_948663505.1 uncultured Clostridia bacterium
TTTTGTTTTTTATCAATTTCTTGATTATCATTTTGAGCATTTGTCTTTTCAATAATATTTGATCTCTCAGCTATTTGTGTTTGCATTTTAATATCATTATCCCCTTGTTTATTAATTTGATCTTTATTTTTAACTTCTTCTTTATTTTCTTCTTGTTTCTTTTCTTCTTTTTTTGGTTCCTCTTTATTTAACCCAAATAGTTCATTTACTGTTTTTGGTTTATTTGGCTTATTTCTATATACTATATTAAAATCTTTATTTTGCTTTCTTTCCACAAAACCTATGTTATTATTTCTATGCTCTTTCTTAATTCCTTCTTTTTTCTTTTTCTCTTCTTCTTCATTTGTTATTATAACTTCTCTCCTTATAATAACTGGTGCATTTTCTTCTTTCTTATCCTGTGTTTTTACATTTTGTTTCGATTGTTCAACTGGCTTATTTTCACTTTTGTTAAAACTTTCCTCTATTCTTTTAGCCTCTTCTTCCTCTACCCCACTCATATGATTTTTTACATCAATATTTAATCTTTTTGTCATTTCTACTACTTCTTTACTGGCTAAGCCTAGCTTTTTTGCTATTTCATATAATTTTATCTTACCCAATAACTTCACCCCCACTATATTTTCCTTTTATTGAATTTGCAAAATTTATATCTTTTATTCCAATTACTGCTTTATTGGATTTACCTATACTTTTACTTAAACTTTCTATATCTTCATCTAATATTATTGAAATATTTTTTTCTTTACATATATTAGTAAATTTATTTTTTGTTCTTTCTGAACTATCTTTTGCAATTATTACTAATTTAACTTTTCCTCTATAAATTTCTTGTTCTACACTATCTGATCCATAACATAATACTCCTGCCTTCATGGCCAAACCGACTAATCCTAAAATTTTACTATTTATCAAGTATTACACCTCTTAAACTTTCATAAATTTCTTCTGATATCTTCATTTCAAATATTCTTTCTAGTCTTTTACTTTTTATAATTTTTTCTAAACATTTTTCATCATCACAGATATATGCTCCTCTGCCTTCCTTTTTGCCATTTCTATCTAGTTCTATTTCACTATTACTATTTTTTACAATTCTTATTAATTGATTTTTGTCTTTTTTTTCATTACATCCCATACATGTTCTTTGTGGCTGTCTTTTCATCTCATACACCCTCTTTCTAATATTATGTTTAGATTATACTTTTATGTTTATTCTTCTTCAATGTCTTCTTGCTCTGTTTCAGAATTTTTATGTCCATTTAAAAATTCCCTATACTGTGATTCAGATTTTATATCTATTTTCCAATTTGTTAATCTTGCTGCTAATCTAGCATTTTGACCTGATTTTCCTATTGCTAATGATAATTGATCATCAGGAACTATAACTTCTGCAAATTTTTCGTCTTCTTTGATATCAACTGCAAGTATTTGGGCTGGTAATAATGCTGAAGATATAAATATACTTGGGTCTGGATCCCATTCTATAACATCAATTTTTTCTCCATGTAATTCATTAATTACATTTTGAATTCTTACTCCTTTTGCTCCAACACATGAACCAACAGGATCAATATTTGGATCTGGTGAATATACTGCAACTTTACTTCTATATCCTGCATCTCTAGAAACGCTTTTTATTTCTATTAATCCTTCATATATTTCTGGAATTTCAAATTCTAATAATTTTCTTACAAAATCAGGATGACTTCTTGAAACCATTACTTGTGGTGCTCCTTTTGTTCCTCTTTCAACATCCATAATATATGCTTTTATTTTATCATTTACATTATACCTTTCAGTTGGCATTTGTTCTTTTGATAACATTATACCTTCTAATTTTCCTAAGTCCATTATAACTATGTTTTTATCAGCTTTTTGAATTATTCCTGATACTATTTCACCTTTTCTTTCACTATATTCATTAAATACTACATCTCTTTCTACTTCTCTTAATTTTTGTACAATTACTTGTTTTGCTGTTTGTGCTGCAATTCTACCAAAGTCTTTAGGTATTATTTCAACTTCTACAGAATCTCCTTCTTTTAATTCTTTGTTTATTTTTTGAGCTTCTTCTAAACTTATTTCTAGTGCGTCATCATTTGCTTTTTCCATCACTTCTTTTATTGCATATACATGTGTTGCTCCTGTATTATGATCTATATCAACTTTTACATTCTCTAATGCGTCAAAATTTCTTTTATATGCTGTTACTAATGCTGTTTCTATTGATTCTAATACATATTCCTTTTTTATTCCTTTTTCTTTTTCTAATTCTTCTAATGCTAAGATTAATTCTTTATTATCTATAGCTTTCATCTTTGTTCCTCCTTTATAAACTTCATATTATATTTAATTTTTAAGTCTATGATTTGTAACATCTTAGAATATACTCCTTTTTATTTGTGAAATACTCTTTCTTTGGATTTCAACTAATCCTCCATCTTCTATTATTATTTTATCTTTATCAAACTCTTTTAATTTTCCTGTATATTCTTTTTTTCCTCTTTCATCTTTTTTAAATAATTTAACCTTTATTTCTTGTTCAATATTTTTTTCTAAATGCTCATCTTTTTTTAGTACTCTTTCTATTCCTGGTGATGAGACTTCTAAAAAATATTGTTCTTTTATATAATCTGCTTCATCTAATTTATCTGTTATTGCATTATTGACTTTTTCACAATCATTTATATTGATTCCTTTTTCATTGTCTATAAATATTCTTAAATAATAATCTTTTCCCTCTTTTGCATATTCTACATAATATAGTTCATATCCTTCTTTTTCTATTATAGGCTTTAGAAGTTTTTCAACATTTTCTTCTATATTTGCCATAGATTTAATCATCTCCCCTTCTCTTTGATTCGCTGCACTTATCATCATCTAAAAGTTTTATATAATTGTAGAAGAGTGGGATTTTTGCTCCCACTCTTCTAGTTTCTTATTGTATACAATTATTATACCCATATTTTGGTAAAATTGCAAGTCTTTTTTATACTTTTTCCACTATTTTTTCTATTTCATCATTACTATTTCTTACTTCATCAATTTTTATACTTCTAACATGATTAATTTTTTCCCAAGTAGTATCTCTTTTAAATAAACATTTAAAATTAATAATTATCCAAGATCCCATGAAAAATGGATAAGTTAAAAATCCCTTAATCATTGGTTTTATTGGTTTACCATCTAAATACATCACAAATGCAGCTGTAATTGATGGAAATAAAAATGTTGGTATTAAATATCTTAATAGATTTATTATCAATTCATATTGTGTCATACCTTCTGCAGCATAAATTACAAAGTTTGATACTAATAACATAATTGTTATTATAAACATTGGTATACTTCCAACAATATATAAAAAACCATCAAAATTTAACATTGTCTTTTTTTCTTTGGCTACTTCTGCCAATTTTCCTGTATATTCTTTCATACATTGAATATGTCCTACTGTCCATCTACTTCTCTGTGACCAACTTTGCTTAAATCCTGTTGGTTGCTCATCATATACTATTGCATCTGTAGACCATCCTAATTTTTTTCCTTTTAATATTCTTTGTAATGAAAATTCTATATCTTCTGTTAGTGTTTGTGTTTTCCAACCACCATTTTCTTTTATTATATCAAATTTTACCATAAAGCCTGTTCCATTTAATAATGGTGATAATCCTATATTATATCTTGCTAAGTGATAAAATCTGTGCATTGTCCAATAAAATAGTGCATATCCTGATGTTATCCAGTTATCTGTAGGATTCTTTATGTCTCTATATCCTTGAACAACATCTTCTCCTTGGCATAGTTTTTTGTTCATATTTTTTATAAAGTCTTTATGAACTATATTGTCTGCATCAAATATGAATATTGCATCATATTCTGCTTTTTCTTCTATCTTTTGTTGTAAAAACCAATCTAGTGCATATCCTTTTGTTTTTTTAGTTTCATTATATCTTTCATATACTATTGCTCCTGCTTCCCTTGCTATTTTTGCTGTATTGTCTGTACAATTATCTGCAATTACATATATATCATATAATTCTTTATTATAATCTTGATTTTTTAAACTTTCTATTAAATTTCCTACTACTGCTTCTTCATTATGTGCTGGTATTATTGCCATAAATCTGTGATCTTTTTTTATTTTTAATGGTTTTTCTTTTAATTTTACTAAGGAACATAAACTTATTAATAGCTGATATACCCAAAATATTGTTACTATCCATATTAATGCTTCTCTTAGTATATACATATAATTTACCATTTCATTTTTCCTTCCTATTTTATTATATTTTTGTTTTTACTTTTTTATTTATATTTTTCCATTTTTTCTTGCTCATTATTTATTATACGCTTTCTATAAAAAATATGCAATAAATTTAAAAAATTTATTGCATATTTTTTATCAGTTACTCATACTTCCGCAGAATTTCTTCTGCTTTGTATAGCTCTTCAAAGGCTTGAGCAATTAAATATTTTCTCAAGCCTTTATGGGTATCTGCAGCCCTTTTCTCAATCTTCCAAACATTTTGTATATATTTTTCTATTCTTTTGTGAGCCTCTTCAGGCAAACATAAATTATTTGCCTTTGTTATTATTTCTTTCTTTTTTTCTTTTAATTCCATCTTTTTCCTCCTAATTATTAGAAAAAACTATATTTATTGTTAACATTAATTATTTTACTATATTATTGTCAAATAATTTTAAAAAATGCTTTCTATTTTCAACAAATTGTGATAAAATGCAATATATAATCAAAAGAAAATTGGGTAAAATTGTTGAAAATTATACCTATAGAAAGGAATGAAGTAATATGGAATTTAACAAATGTAGTAGATGTGGTAACTTTTTTATATCAAATGAGGATGTATGTCCAAAATGTAAAACAAAAGATAATTTAGAATTTAAAACATTTCAAAATTATGTAGAAGAAAATGGGATAAATAATAATTTAGACATAATCTCAACTGATACAGGAATATCTGTTAAAAATCTAAATAGATTTATAGGATACACTGGAAATAATAACTTAGGAAATAACAAAATTAATTTATAAAATTATTAAGATTTGGCAGACGAGATTTTTCGAAGAAAAATCTTGGATGACGATGAACGAGCGAGTGAAACGAAGCGAAGAGAAAAGGCTCCAAAGGAAAATTTGACAGGCGAAAAATTCGAAGAATTTTTTGAATGGCGATGAACGGAGCGAAGCGAAGTGAAAGGGATGATATATTATGACAAATGTATTTGACATTTTAGAAGAAAGAGGCTATATAGAACAAATGACACATCCAAAAGAAATAAAAGAACTATTTGGAAAAGAAAGTGTAGCATTTTATATAGGAATAGACCCAACAGCAGACAGTCTGCATGTTGGACATTTTGTATCATTAATGGTAGCAAGTCATATGCAAAAATGTGGACATAAGCCAATAATATTAGTAGGTGGAGGAACAGCAACAATTGGAGATCCATCAGGAAAAACTGATATGAGAAAAATGATGACAAGAGAAACAATAAAACATAATGTTGAATGTATAAAAAAACAAATAGAAAAATTTGTAAGTTTTGAAGGAGAAAATGCCGCAATTATAGTTGACAATGCAGACTGGCTATTAGATTTAAACTTTATTGAATTTATGAGACAAATTGGTAGTTTATTCTCTGTTAATAAAATGCTTGCTGCAGAATGTTATAAGCAAAGAATGGATACAGGTCTAACATTTTTTGAAATGAGTTATATGCTTATGCAATCTTATGACTTTTTACATTTATATGAAACTTATGGGTGTAAACTAGAAATGGGAGGAAATGACCAATGGTCTAACATTATTGGTGGAGTTGATTTAATTAGAAAAATTGGAAAAGACGATTCTTTTGGTTTAACATTTAAACTTCTTACTACAAAAGAAGGCAAAAAAATGGGAAAAACTGAAAAAGGTGCTTTATGGTTAGATCCTGAAAAAACATGTCCTTATGAATTTTATCAATATTGGAGAAATATTGAAGATTCTAGTGTTGAAAATGTTCTAAAATTATTAACTTTTCTACCTATAGAGAAAATTCGTGAATTGGCCTCTTTAAAAGATGAACATATTAATGAAGCCAAAAAAATTGCTGCATTTGAAATAACTAAGTTAGTTCATGGAGAATCAGAAGCTAAAAAAGCTGAAGAAGCCTCTAATGCCCTATTTACTGGCTCTGGCAATTTAGATAATATGCCTTCTGTTAGTTTAAATGGTAATAAAAACATCTCAATTGTAGATAGCATTGTTTTAACTGGTATTGCTCCTTCTAAAGGTCAAGCAAGAACTTTAATTTCTCAAGGTGGTATTTCTTTAAATGATGTTAAAATTACTGATGTTAATTATGTTCTTTCTGATAGTGATTTTAATGATGGTTTTGCTATTTTGAAAAAAGGTAAAAAGATATTTTATAAATTAATCATTAATTAAATTGACAAAATTTACATAATGCTATATAATAGTTATACTAAATTTATTATTTTTTTAATAGTCATCATATTTATTATTGATGACTAAGATTGGAGGCATTTATGTTTAAATTTGTAAAAATCCAAAAACGGTACTTTTGGACAAGTACCGAAAAAAAAGATTTAAAAGATGTTGAAAAGGACATGGATGATTTTTTAACTGCTGTTCTTAAATTTTCTGAAATCAAAGTTTCAAAATTGAAGTATTTCAGAAAACAAGTTAAAAATAACTACAAGGCATATCTATATGTCAAAATAAAATATCCAAAATATCTCAATTCAAATCTTTTAAAATTAGCATATAAATACAACATATCGATTGATACAAAATCACCATATTAAAAAAGAGCTTCTTTTTATTAGGGTATATTCCAATAAAAAGAAGCTCTTCAACTAATTTTTTATTAATTTCCTCCAATTCCTACTATATAAAGTGTTTGATTACTTTCATCTAAATAAATATTTTTAACTGATATATCCTCTATATCCTTAGAATTCAAAACTTGAATATTCTTTATCTCTTTCCAATTATACTTTATATTATTAGGATTAATCTTCATTTCAAGATTTTGTATATTATTAAATTCAACCTGTTCAATAAAACTATCATATCCTATATCTGTTAATTCTGCTAATATTTCTATTTCATATATTGTAGGACCTATATCTCTTTCACTATATAAATTTCTAGAAGTATAATATATATTTTTACTTTCTGGAAAGTCATCAAATAATTTATAAATCACATCTTTATTATTTTTTATATCTGTATTATTTATATCATGTTTGTTTCTATAATTTTTACTTATTAAGACAATTTTATCTATCATAATTATCAATGTAGTAAGTAAAAATATTCCAATTATTATTCCTATTATTACGCATATAATTGTTTTATTTTTCGTAACTTACTCCTCCTCTATAGATCCACCATTAGTACTAACATTACTATTTTCATTTATTTCATTTTGTTCCTGTTTTTTCTTATCCTCTTGAACTTTCACATCTTTCAAAGAATCAATCAAACTCTGTAATTTTTTAATATCAGTACCCATTAATTCCCAATCATTATTATTAGTAGACTCTGATAAATTATCATTAGCTTTAATAATCGCGTCTATTAATCCCTCAATATTATCAGTAACTTCAACTTCAATATTAGAAGCCTCTTTAGAAAGTAAGTTATTTAAAGCTTCTTTCAGATTATTACCAATAGCAACTTTATTACCTGAAGCAACAATAATCTTTTTAAGCACAGGAACTTTAGATTCATTAAGCATAGTTTGATATATTGACTCTACATATAATACTGTATTATCAATTGGAATTACAACCATATCTTTTGTTATTTTTGTTCCTGTAACATTAAGAGCTTGTAGTTGCTTAGAAATTGTCTCATCTTGTTCAATCTGATTATCTAATTGCATTGTTCCTAAAATATTACTATCTTCAGAAAATTTATATAATTTTAATTTGTTACTATTTCCTTCAATTGTACCAATTAAATATGAAATCAAATTTTGTTTTGAATTTGGTGTATATATTTGTACCAAACCAATTTCATTTTGATTTTCCTTATTTACCATTATGTAATATGGTTCTAAAATTGTACCTGATGATTTTGATATTATTGTATTATTATATTTTGCAAAATTCCATACATCATCTGATCTATATAATACATCAGGTTTAATATTATGATAATTTTTTAACATTTCAGCTTGAACTTTATATAAGTATTTTGGATATATAAAATGTTCAGAAATATCTCGTGGTATATCACTGCCCAAATCTTCAAATAGTGTAGGATATATATTTCTATATGCCATTGCTATTGGATCAGATTTATCTGTTATATAAAATTTCATTGTTCCATCATAACTATCAATTATTACCTTTACAGAATTTCTAATATAATTAATTTTCTCTTTTATTCCATCATGTTCAATTGCTATATATTGTGAATATGGATATTGATTTGATACTGTATATGCATCAAGTACCCATAAAATTTTACCTTCATCTGTAACAACAGTATATGGCTGTTCATCATATATTAAAAATGGTAATACTTTTTTTGCTCTTGTAATTATATTTCTATTAATTAATATTTTACTTTCACCTGTTATCTCTGTTGAAAAAGCTAGTTTTAAATCTCCTAACTTCATCCCTAAAATAAGTCTATCTATAAAGTTTAATTTTAAACCTGCATTCCCATTATATGTTGATGTATGTTCTAATCCATTTTCATCTGTATAATCATATTCTTGCTTATTTTTTGCATTTGTTGCTACAGTATCATTTGTTGTTAGTCCAAAATATATTTCTTGCTGTGTAGTTTTTAATTTGTCATCTTCACCTGATACTTCTTTTTGTACATAATTTAATGCACCATTTTCTTCTATGCTTGTTGCACTTGCAACAATTTGTCCCATCCCATGTGTATATTCATAAGTTTTATTATTATAAGTTCTTCCTGAATTTTTTATCTCTCTTGGAGATATATATACTAACTTTTCTTCTCCTAAAATATTATATTTTGCAATATTTGCATTCCTATATGAATAATATCCTGTTCCTGTTTGATTATCTTCTAATGTTTTTAATACAGTATCTTCATTTATTATTTTTATATTATTAATTAAATCTTTATTTCTATCAACTTCAGATTGTGTTATTGTACCTGTATTATTTAAACTTTGTTCTTCAATATCAATATTATAAGCATTTTTCGTATTTTCAATATTATATGCTAAATATTGTTTCTCTTTATCTAATGTATTTGAATTTACAAATATAGAATTAAATATTATTATTACAAAAAATAATCCTACTAAATATATTGGGATAACAATTAAATTTTTAAAAACATTTTGTGTATTTTCTTTTTTAAATTCATTAATAGCTCTTTTTACCGAAATAACCATAATAAATGCAAAAATTATATAACCCCATCTTTGTATCATTACATCAGTATATCCCGCACCTATAATCTCTAAATTTTGAATATTTTCCCCTGTATTTTTAATTGTTAACATTTTATTTGTTAATATATTTGTTGAATTTAATAATGTTATTAATGCTATTCCAATTGCTATAAAAAATATATTTCTAAGTACTTTCTTTACTAATAGACTTTGTTTTATTAACTTTCCATCTACACCATCAAAACATCTATTAAAAACTATTATATAATATATTGCCATATATATTGTTATTCCTAATACTATTCCAATAAAATACATTATTATTGTTTGTATTAATGGCTTTTGAAAAACATAAAACGCAATATCTAAATTAAATATTGGATCTTGTATTCCAAACGTTGCATTACTTGTACATAATAAAATCTGTTTCATTATTATATTTGACATTATTACACTAACTATAATTGCAGTAACAAGAGATACTGATTTGTTTATGAATTTAGGCATTTCTTTTTTTTCATTATCAAAAAATACTTTCAATCCTTTTTTTATTCCTTTTGTTGTAAAATACATTATAAAATATATAAATATAGTATTTATTCCAAATATTATGTACTTATATTTTAGATTTTTAAAAAATACTTGCTCATAGTTTTCTCCAAGTTCTTTGTATTGTAGATATGTTCCTCTTAAACTTATATAACTACATATTGCAAATAATGCTATAAATAGTAATACTACAATCATTCTTATTTTGCTTTTCTTTTTTTCCAACTTTACTTTTCACTCCATTCCATGTCCATCGGGGACGTTTCCTTTCACTTCGCTTCGCTCGTTCATCGTCATCCAAGATTTTTCTTTGAAAAATCTCGTCTGCCAAATTTCTCAGCTGACTTATGCAGAGCTGGACATTATATTATTGCTTTTACAAAATCTTCTGAATTAAATATTTCCATATCATCTATTTGTTCCCCTACACCAATAAATTTTACAGGTATTTTATTTTCTTCTACTATTCCAATTACTACTCCACCTTTTGCTGTTCCATCTAATTTTGTAAGTATGATTCCTGTTATGTCTGCTTCTTGTTTAAATGCTTTTACTTGTGATATTGCATTTTGTCCTGTTGTTCCATCTATTACTAATAATACTTCTTTATCTGATTCTGACATTTCTTTGTTTATTACTTTTTGTATTTTATTTAACTCATCCATTAGATACTTTTTATTATGCAATCTTCCTGCTGTATCTACTATTAATATGTCTGCTCCTATTTCCTTTGTTTTCTTTATTGCATCAAATACTACCGATGCTGGGTCTACCCCTTCTTCTCTTTTTACTATTTCTGCTCCTGCTCTTTTTGACCATATCTCTAATTGTTCAACTGCTGCCGCTCTGAATGTGTCTGCTGCCGCAACTACTACTTTTTTTCCATCTTTTGCTAGTCTATTTGCTATCTTTCCTATTGATGTTGTTTTTCCTACTCCATTTACTCCTACTACCAATATTACTGATGGTTTTGTATTTAATTTTAAGCTTAGATCTGTTATATCTAATATTTTCTGCATTTCTTCTCTTAAGGCTTGTTTTACTTCTTCTTCATCTTGTATTTTTTCTTTTTTTATTCTTTCTCTTAAATTTGATATTATTTTTATTGATGTTTCTATCCCTATGTCTGACATTACTAATACTTCTTCTAGTTCATCTAAAAATTCTTCGTCTACTTTTCTAAAGCTACTAAATACATTATTTATTTTTTCATCAAATGATGTTTTTGTTTTGGTTAATCCTTGTTTTAATTTGTCGAAAAATCCCATTCTTTATTCTTCCTCCTTGTTGTTTGTTTTTTGTTTTTTATAATTTTAACAAATCCTATTAAATAAGTCAATATAGGAGAATTGCTAATTCTTCCTATAACATCAAAATATGATATAGCACATTACTATATCATATTTTTCTTTTTTTATTTATTATTTTTCTACTTCAATGACCATCCAAGATCCTGGTTATAACCTAAACCGTATGTCTATTGAATCTAAAGGAATCTCTACCATTATTCTAATTGGATATGTATGCTCTTGTGAATCAGTGTCAGTAGCATATAATTCTGAACAGCCAATGCTAACATTTGTAGTAACATGACGTAGTCCAAACCATATCCACTGATCAGCTTGAGGTTCTGTGAATCTTGAAGCTATCCAATATTCACCAGCCAAAAGCTCATTACGATAAATTGTTACAGCCTTAGATAAATCACGTGTATCTGCACTATTGAAATACGAATAAACTGCCTGTGTAAAATATGTTGATTGAATATCAAGACTATTAGGTTTTGAGCCCATTCCAGTAAAACTATAACTATTATTTTGTTCACTTTCTCCTAAAGTTCCATTAACTAAAACTCCATTTATCTTATTAACTTCAGAAGCCTGATCATTAAATATACGTGGCAATGTAAAACTTCTACCATCATAGTCAATCTCACTCCTTTCATAATGCCATACTGAACCATATGGAAGTCTTCTATCTCCATAAGCTGCTTTACCTGTCCATTTACTATAATCCCACTTCTTTGTATCAATAACAGATAAAATATCTTCAATCTTTATGCTTCTTGCAGTTGCATTTTTTGAATCATTTGAATAAAGTGCACCTATATCATTTAATAACTTTACACCATTATTATATCCTATTTCTCCACCTAAACCATAATTAAGTTCTGTAGATTTGTTACTTATTAGTGTAACCTTATCATTGTTTATTGAAAAAACTCTCCATTTTAAGTCTCTCTCAATACTATAATGTTGATCCTCTGAATATCCAGATTGATTACTTTGAGTCCAATAATTTCCACTTTGTTTATATGGTGTATAATTAACATAGTCACCAATAAAAATTTTATCTATCTTCAAACTACTTATTTTACCTTTGTTTATTTCATATGCGAGTCTTGCATAAATTGTAGAACCATAATTTACCTCAACAGTTTTTCCACTTCCTATACTTGTCCATTCTCCCTCTGTTCCATCTATTTGATATTCTATTGTATAATAATATTTTCCTGTTTCTTCACTTACTTTTACTAACTTTCCATTAGTTGCATCCCCTACTATCTCTAATTTAACTACATTCTCTTCTTCTAATTCACTGATATCTACTTCTTCACCTTCTCTTCCCATATATTTTGTATCAGATTCTGTTATATGAAATATGTAACCCTCTTTTGTTGTTAATACTAATGTTTCTATATCCTTTACTAATTTTATCTCTGTATTTTTTACCCATTCCTTTTGATTTGTATCAAATTCTTCTTGTAATTGAACTAATGTTGGTAGTGTATAATTTTCATTTTTTGTGCATAACTCTGCTCTTATTATTTCAATTTGTTCATGGTAAGCACTTATTTCAGTTTTCTCCTTTGCTTCTTTTGCTCTTTTAAACAATCCATTATCTCCTGTTAACATAGCAATTCCTACACCAGCTAAAATTAATAAAATAATTATCGTTATTACTAATGCTATTAATGTTATTCCTTTATTTTCTTTCATAATAATCCTCCCTATCTTATGTTAATGTTCAACATGTACTATTTCCAAATGGACACTATATTTTCATAAGTGATTCCAAAAAACTTCATTAAATCTACTGCCTTACCCGACTTCCCAAAAGTATCTTTTATCCCTAATCTTACTATCTTTTTAGGATACTCATCTGTTAAAACTTCAGAGATTGCAGAACCTAAACCACCAATTATATTATGATCTTCTATTGAAATTAGCTTATTAGTCTCTTTTGCACATTTTACAATCAATTCACTATCAATTGGCTTAATTGTATGAATATCAACAACTCTAACATTTATATTTTTTTCTTTTAATATCTCTTGAGCTTTTAAAGCTTCTGCAACAGTAACACCTGTAGCAAAAATTGTACCATCAGTTCCATCACCTAATTGAACAGCCTTTCCTATTTCAAAATGATAATTTTTATTATAAATTATAGGAGTATCTAATCTACATAATCTTAAATAAACTGGTCCTTGTATTTTACTAATTTCTTTTACAGCCCACTTTGTTTGAATATCATCAGATGTAGACATAACAGTCATATTTGGCAAAGTCCTCATTAATGCTATATCTTCTATCATTTGATGTGTTGCACCATCTTCCCCTACAGTAATTCCTGCATGTGTTGCACAAATTTTGACATTCAAATTTGGATAGCACACACTATTCCTAATTTGATCATATGCTCTTCCTGCTGCAAATACTGCAAATGTACTTGCATATGGAATTTTTCCACATGTTGAAATTCCTGCTGCTGTAGAAATCATATTTTGCTCTGCTATTCCCATATCAAAAAATCTAGTTGGAAATTCTTTCGCAAATAAACTAGTTTTTGTTGCAGATGACAAATCACTATCAAATACAACTATTTTTTCATTTTCTCTACCTAATTCTTGTAAAGCCTCTCCATAACTTTGTCTAGTAGCTTTTTTATTATTAAAATCCATAAATTTTCCTCCATTACTAATTATGTTGTGACAAAGGGGGCGTCCCTTTTTGTCACAAAACTTTTTAGTAAACTGCGTGCCAAAAAGGGACGCCCCCTTTGTCACACACAACTCCCTATAATTCCTGCATCATTTCCAAGTGTTGCTGGAACTATAATTAGTTCTTCTCTTTTATTAAAAAGCAAATTATTATTTTGAATATTTGTGTTTAACTTCTCAAGAAAAATATCTGTAAAATAGACGAAACTTCCGCCTATACCAACAGCTTCAGGCTCAAATATATTTATCAAATTTGAAATTCCTATAGACAAATAATCAATAAATTGATCAATGACTTCGTTTATTTTTTCATTATCTACACTTTTTTTAATTATTTCGAGTAATTCTTGTCCTCTTGTTGTTTCATCTAATCCTAATACATTTCTTAAATTTGTTTTAAAAGCTTTCATTGAAGAATATCTTTCAAAACATCCTTTTTTTCCACAATTACATTTTATTCCATCTTTTTGAATTATCATATGCCCAAATTCACATCCTGGCAAATTACCTGTTTCTAGTAATTCTCCATTTATTATAACTGCTCCACCAATTCCTGTTCCTAATGTTAAAAATATACTTCTTTTATAATTTTTTAGAGCTCCATATTTACTTTCTGCTAATGCTGCACTTTTTACATCATTTCTTATTTTTATAGGTATTTTTATCTCTTTTTTTAGATTATCTACTATTTGATAATTTTCTATTCCTAAATTTACAGATTTTATTATATTTTTATCGTTTACTGTTCCTGGAATAGCTATTCCTATTTCTATGATTTCATACTTTTTATTATATTGTTTAACATTATCTATTATATTTGTCTCTATTATTTCTTTTATGTTACTTTTCTCTTTTGTTAATATTCTTCTTTCTTTTTTCTCAATTATGTTTCCTTTATCATCTATTACTCCTATTGATATATGACTTCCTCCTAAATCAATTCCAATATTCACTATAATTTCCCCTATCTTTATAAATTTATTGTTTCCTTGAATCATATAACTATAATCCTGCTGCTGAGAACAACCAATTACCCATATATGCTTCAATAACAGGAACCAATACAACTACAACAAAGAATATTAAAACCAAACCAACAATAACATAAACAACTTGAGGTAAAACTTTCATAATTTTACTCATAATATTATCTATATCAATATCCATATATTCAACTAATTTATTCATCATCTCAACAAGATCAGTTTGCATACCTATTTTCAACATTTCAGTAATCATAGATTTAGCTAAGCCTGACTTTTCAAATGGTTCTATCCAAGAATCACCTATAAGAATATTATTTAATGATGTCTCTATAATTGATAACATTACATAATTTTGAATAACATTTTTACTAACATCAATTGCATCTTGAATCCTCATACCATTTTCAAGATTTAAAAGCATAGCTTTCATTAATCTAGAAAAGTCCAAAGCAAATATCAACTGTCCAAATATTGGCATTTTATATTTAAAATAATCAAAATTATATTTTCCTTTTGGTGTATTAATATAAAATAATATACCTGCCACAATACCAGTGAACAAAATTATTGGTATATACCAAAATTCCATCATAGTATTAACAACACCTTGAAACCATATTGTTATTGGTGGTAGTTCATCTGTAGAACCTAACTCATCATAAACATTTTGTATTGCTGGTATTGCAAATACTGTTCCTACAATAAGCATTACTATTAATAATACAAATTGAATTATATTTGGGATTAGTATTGATCTTATTTTTTTATTTAGTGCTTCTGTTTCATCTAAATATCTTACGGCTTGCTCTAATGAATTTACAAGTGATCCCGATAATTCTCCAACTTTTATCATATTTACATAAATATATGGGAAAATATCTGAATAATATTCCATTGTTGTATACATATTTTCGCCTGCTTCTACACCTGCAAGTATATCTTCAATTACTCCTCTTAATGTTAAATTTTCAGTACTTTCCATTATAGTTTTTAATGCATGAATATTATTGAAGTTAGCTTTTTTCAATAAGTAAAAGTTTTGTGTAAATATTACTAAATCTCTTGGTGTTATTTTCTCTGTTGAAGATAAATATAAATTAATTTTTTCTTTTGTTGTAATTTTTTTACCTAAATCTAATTGAGTTGTATTTACATTTTGCATTATTTCTTGTATATCTTTTATATTTTTCTTTTTCTTTTTACTTTTCTTTTTTGAATATGATGTTTGTTGTATTGATATAGGCATTAATTCATTATCTTTTAACATTCTTATTAAAATTTGTCTACTTCCTGCTTCTACTCTATTTCTAACAATTAAACCAGAACTAGTAACTGCTTTATATACATATATAGGCAAATGTGCCACCTCCCCACTTCTCTATAATAAAATTGATATTCAGTATATTAAATGCATTGGAAACAAAATTTTTGAATATTCATGTTATTTTATAAGTATGCTAATTTTTATTATTATCTCTTCTTATTTTCATTTGCATAATAGTTCTATTTAAAATCTCAATATTCTTTTCTTCAATTTGAGCTTTAGCCTGATCTAAAGTAATTTTATCATTTACAAATAAAGATGCAATTGAATTAATCAAACCTATACTACCCTTTTCAGAACTACTTTGTATTGCATCTTCTATTTCTGATACACTAATTTTCTCCTTTCTAATAATACCAGAAACAATATTATCTACAACCATAACTTCAGGAACTAACACAAGTTTACCATCTCTTCCTTTTAAAAGTCTTTGTGATACAACTAATTTCAATAATGCTGATAATAAATATTTAATACTTGCTTGATCTCTTACTTCATAGAAATTTATCATTCTATCTATAGTTTCAGCACAAGATTTTGTATGTAAAGTTCCTATAACCAAATGACCCGATTCAGCCATTTCTATGGCCGCTTCCATAGTTACTTTATCTCTAATCTCACCAATTACTAAAATATCACAATCTTCTCTTAATGAGTTTTTAACACCATCGCTAAATGTTAAAGCATCTCTTCCTTTTCCAATTTCTTTTTGCACTATTAAGGATTTTTTTGAATGATGTTTATATTCTACTGGATTTTCTAGTGTTAAAATCTTTTTATTTTGTGTTTCATTAATTTCATTTACTAAAGCATTTAATGTTGTACTTTTTCCTGAATTAGTTTTCCCTGTTACTAATATTAATCCTTGTTGTTGATATGTCATTCTTCTAATAATATCAGGTAATCCTAATGATTCATAATCTGGTAGAGTATTTTTTATAAGTCTTAATGTACATAAAGGAACATCATCAGATAATGAAATATTAACCCTTAAACGAATTCTTTTATACTCATATGATGTATCTAATTTTCTTGTTGTTCTAAAAACTTCATCTTTATCTAAATTACCTCTAACTAAGTAATCATATATTTCTGCCATATCTTCTTGTGTTAATTCTTCCATTTCTTCTATAGGAATTAATTCTCTTGCTATTCTTAACATTGGTTTATTTCCTGAAATTAAATGTACATCTGATGCATCTTTCTCTATTGCAATATCTAATATTTTATCCATATTCATAGTAAATCTTCCTCTCCTTATTATTTTTATAGAAAAAATATATATCTTTTTTCTATATTATACCCCAAAGTAAGTTCAACCATGAGTTGTTATTCACTTTAACTTATTATAATGTTTTTAACTAATAAATTATAAGCTTTCTATTTAGTTCTTCTAAAGTAGTTTCTCCTGCTAATATCTTTCTTATACCATCAACTATTAAAGGTCTGTAATCTTGTTCTAAAGCCTTATTTCTTATTTCGATACTAGAAGCATCTCTTACAATTAACTCTTTAATTTCATCTGTCAAATTTAAGATTTCAAATATCCCTATTCTACCATAATATCCAGAATCATTACAATGCCTACAACCTACGGTATCATATGTTTTTATTCCTTCTAAATTCATTGAAACATTATATTTTTGAAGTATTTTCTGAATTATATTTTTTTCTTCTTGAGTAAAGTCTCTTTCTCTTCTGCAATTTGGACAAATTCTTCTTATCAATCTTTGAGAAACAGATGTCGCTAAAGTACTTGCTATATCATAATTTGAAACTCCCATTTTTCTCATTCTATTTATTACTTCTATACTATCAATTGTATGAATTGTAGATAATACATAATGACCTGTTTGTCCAGATTGTATAGCTATTTCAGCAGTTTCTTTATCACGAATTTCTCCTACTAATATTATATCTGGATCCTGTCTTACAACTGTTCTCAAAATACCTGAAAATGATGTTTTTGAGTCTATCTCTATTTGATTTAATCCTTCTATTCGTATCTCCACAGGATCTTCTATTGTTGTAATATTTATATGTGGACTATTTAAATAATCTATAATACTATATAATGTTGTTGTTTTTCCTTCTCCTGTTGGAGCTGCAATTATTGTTATACTATTCTTTTTATTAAAACTTTTCTTAAAATCACTTTCTGTTCCTGGATATCCTAATTCAAATATATTTCTAATATCATCATCCTTTTTTAATAATCTTAAAACAAATTTTTCTCCATAGACATTTGGTTGTGAAGAAACACGTATATTATAATCATCATATATCAATATTCTTCCATCTTGTGATTCTTGTTTTTCTTGGTGCATATTAGAAATAGCTTTTAATCTTCCTATAACTTGTTGCTGCTTATCTTTTGATATCTTCATCTCATCAAATAATAATCCATCTATTCTATATCTAATTCTAATTTCATTTGCTAATGGCTCTATATGAATATCACTAGCTCTTTTTTCCATTCCTTTTTTTATTATACTATCAACCAATTCTACTATTGTGCCTGTTATAATATTATGTGATGATGATAAATTATTAGATGAGCCACTATTAGAAAATGCTGTTTTACTTAAATTATCCAATACTTTTTCTATTTTATCTTCAAATGTAATATATTGATCCATTATTAAACCTTTACTTAACAAAGCAAGCTTTACAGAATCAATTTTATTTCCTCTTGCTCCATCTGCAAAACATACTTTTATTTTGCCATTATCTATCTGAAATGGTATACACTTATTACTTTTCATTACATCCAAAGATAAATATTCTGTGGGTTTTATTTTTATTTTATCTTCTGTTAATAACATTCCTTGTGTACCCAAAATTTCTGCTATATTTCTTATTAAAATTTCATCATTACATAAATTTAATAGATGTAAAATATCTCCTAATTTTTTATCTTGATGTTGTTTTTGATATTGTAATGCTTGTTCTATATTTTCTGATGTTGCAACTCCTCTTTTTACTAATTCAACACCAATTGGCTGTCTTCTCCTAATATCCATATAATTCATCCTTTCTCATTTATTTACTATTTCATAGTGTATTTAATCACATCAATGCCTGTCCTATCAATATTTCCTGTTTTTATAGAAACACTAACAACATAATTTGAATCTTGATAAATCCAAGAAAATTCGCAATCATCAATATTTTCACAAATTTTTATTTTATTTTTATAAATAGATTTATTTTCTTGTATATACGTATACTGGTTTCCACTAGAAAAAATTATATAACTTACCTTTTTTCCACCTTCACTATTATCAATATTTGTATCAATTACTTTATTACCACTAGTATTTATTTCTTTTGAAAAAATACTCATAAACTTTGTATATTGTGTTGTTGTATCACTATTAATATTTGTAATATCAATATTTTTATAAAAAAAAGTTGTTAATGTTGACACAGAAGCTATTACAATAAGCATCCCAATTACATAAATTATTAGTGACACAAGAGTTATACCTTTATTACTTTTCATTTATAAGCTACTCCTTTTTAATATAAGTAGAAAGTTCCACTGTCTCATCTTTATTCTTTAATTTATATAAAATTTGAACTGTAACTTCTTTTACTATATTAGGCTCTTTACTTGTATCATTATTATTCTCTTTTTGAATTAGATAATAATCCTTAATAATCACTTTCTTATGATAACCTGTAAAATTATTATCCTTATCTTTAATATCTTCTTCTTTTAAAATTTCAATAATATCAATTCCTCTATCTTCATATTGTTCCTTATATCCCTCTGATTTTATTACCTCTATTTCCTCTACAGCATATGTTAGAGCTTGTGTCTTTCTTTCAGTTTCTTTTGCATTTATATTTATATTGATTATTAAATTTCCTATTAGAGTAATAAATATTGTTATTATTATTACAGAAATAATTATATCTACTGTTGAAATTCCTTTTTCACTTTTAGTCATTTAAAACCTCTTTCTTTTTGTTTACTACAAAATATATTACCATCATTATTTTAAACTCCTTATAGAATGAATAAGTATTTTAATCCTTTAAAAATAACAATAAAAAATATAATATTTTCTGCACACATAATAAATGCAATAGGAATTTGACTATTATATTGTTTTTCGTCTACTCTACCTTTAGTATTTTTTGTTATTTTTAAAATTATTAAATCAATTGCAATAGCAAGTAATGTCATAATCATTGAATTTATTACTATATATTCTCCAGTAAATATTGTCATAATTACTATTATTAATAATACTGAAAAAATATAGCTATTTTGAGCCTTCTTTTTTAACTTCAAAGTATCAATTATTAAAAGAATCAAAAGTATTACTAAGTATATAACATATCTATATATACTAGTTTCTTCTATTATGTATAGATATATCATATACATAATTGATATTATTATCCCATACATTAAAACAGGTTTATTGACTTGTCTATTTTCTTTATCTATTGCTCCAATTAATACTACAAATGTTATGTATAATGCAAAAAATATGTAATCAATAACTTTAATTAGTTCAATATTATATGCATCTATTTCAGTAATAAAACCTAAAGCAACAAATAATACTCCTGTTACAATTTCTAATATGAAATATCTTGGTCTTATCTTTTCATTACAATATCTACATCTTCCACCTAAAAATATATAACTTAATACTGGTATTAAATCTAATATATTTAACCTATGATTACATTTTGGACAATATGAATGTGTATGTGTAATATCTTGTCCTTTCGGAATTCTATATACTGCTAATGTATAAAAACTTCCAAATGTAACACCAATTATGAATAATACTATATATAAAAATACATTCATTTATATCTCCTTAATTTTCTCTTAAAAATAAAACTATTAAATCTATAATAATGTTACTATTCACAGCTAATATTAACATTTTTACTATTATTTTTAAGGCTGTGAACAATAACATAATAATTATATCTATGATATTTTAAAATAAGGCATATACAACAAATGCGCATAGCCTATTTATTTAAATCTTATTATTCTAATCCATATAAAGCATTATCAATTGCATTATTATATGAATTTAAAGCTTCATTTTCTCTTTCTTGAGCATCTATTGTATTATTTTTAGCTTGTCTAGCTCTATTAAATAATCCATTATCCCCACTCAATGTAGCTATAGAAATTCCTGCTAAAATTAATAATATAATTATTGTAATAACTAATGCTACTAATGTAATACCCTTTTGTTCTTTCATTTAATTTTTCCTCCCTTTTCAAATTTA
>CAPNAQ010000014.1 GCA_948663505.1 uncultured Clostridia bacterium
ATATATTTTAAATAAAAATAATAGTGTAAAATCTTCTTCCGTTTTATCGGGTGGGTAACAAAAGGGTAACAAATAAATAATACCAAGCCGTAAAAGGCTTGGTATTACTACATTTTTATTATACTTCCATAATAATAGGGATTATAATTTATACATTTTTTACATTTTCCTTTGTCACTACATACAACAGATTTTCGTTGATGTAACTATTATTCCTGTTTTTTGCAAAACTCACTCCGCATCTTTAAATGTTATTGGGTGGGTAACAAAAGGGTAACACTAGATAAATACTCTTCAATCATTTTTTCAACTTCATTATTAGAAAATCCATTATCTTTTCCTGCTTCCATCATATAATCTATTACTTTATCTTTTATATTAAATTTATTTTTTAATTTTGCTTTCGATTGTTCTTCCATCTTTTTTCCCTTCGTAATAAAATAGTTTTGTGGAGAATGGCAGGTTCTCCACATTTGTTTTAGGTATAAGTCTAATTTTTTTAAAAATTAACTTATGAATATTATTATAAAAGATGATATTTTTATATGATATATTGACAAAAACAATTTTTTTTCATATTATTTTATTAGTTTGTGGCGAATAAAACACAAATTAGGAGGTTCTATATGTATCATATTGTGTCAGAAAGGCTAAAAGAATTGCTAGAAGTGAAAAGCATTTCTTTAAATCAATTAGCCGATTTAAGTGGCATTCCATTTGAAACATTAAGAAATCTCTACTATGCAAAAAATAAAAATCCACGTTTAGATACTTTGACTGCTATTTGTAAGTCTTTAGATATTTCTATGGATTACTTAACAGGAATGATAAAGCGAGATAGAAAAGAAATGTCGTGGATTAAATTATATCAAGATTGTGATTCTGATTATAAAGATAACTTGATAGAATTAGTTGAAGAACATCTTGCCTGTGGCAGGCATGGTAGAGGTGTTTCACTTAATATTACTAAATTTGAAGCTAATTATACTCGAATGTTAAGAACAAGAATGGATAAAAGGCATTCTGTAACATGTCTTATTCCAGATGGACATGTTGAAGATGGCTTTAGTTATTCATCTTGTAAATGCGATCGTGTAGAAACAGTTTTTGAAGAAGCTTATCTTGCAATAAAAATTACTACTGACAACTTTATTCCATCATTTTTTTATGGAGATATTATTGTATTAGCAAATCGATATCCCAAGGAAGGCGAAAAAGCTGTATATACTAAAGGAAGCAAAGCTTATTTTAGAGAATATTCTCGTGAACAAAACAAAATTATATTAAAAACATTGAGCGGAATTGGAGAAGATTTTGTCTTGGATTCTATGGATGGTTTTGGTATTTTAGGTACATATATTAATGTTATTAGATGGATATAAGAAAAGAGTAGATTTATTTCTACTCTTTTTATTTGGAGGGACATATTAGAATCGAACTAATGATTAGAGTTTTGCAGACTCCTGCCTTGCCCTCTTGGCTAATGTCCCATTTAGCCGTATTTCTACGGCTTATTCTACTTTCCAAACATATTCCGCTGTTCTATTTGTACAATCAAAACTATCATAGATATTTCCGTATTTAGAACATGTTATATGGCCTTTCATTGTTATTAGAAGTATATTATTTGGATATTTTAAAGAAACCTCTCCAACTTTCCCTCTAAACAATATTCTTTTATATCTTTTATTCAAATAGTTAATTATAAAGTGTCTATCGTCCATCATCGTTCCTTGCGATTGCGCAATATCACTTAAATGCTCATAAACATAATCCCAGCTTTTATTAGTAGCACAAGAAATTGCTCTTATGGTACAATCATTTTCTGATTTACCTAAAACATTAGCATTATAATATTTCCACATACTACATTTCACTTATTTTTTTAGAATATTTTTGAATTAAGTCGATTTCTTCTTGTGAACTTGCATCATTTTTTAGCATTTCAATGAATTTGACTACACTTTTTAGCATATAATCTAATGATTTTAAAGTATCTTCTTGAGCTCCATAATTACCATTCATTGTTTCTTCTTTTCCTTCTGAATAGTCTTGATATGCTTCGTACATTTCATTCATTGTATCTTCTCCAGAATATCTACGTCCTGTTCCTGGTACTCCTCTTCTTCCATAACTACGACCTCTTCCAGAACCTGGTACACCTCTTCTTCCATAATTATCCATTTCATATTGGTCTACATATTCGTCTCTGCCATAACCTCTACCATAGTTTCCGTATCTTCTCATCATCGTATTTTTCCTCCTTCTTTTTCCAATATTTTTCGTTGGCTAAATCTTTATGAATATCTACAAGTTTTCCAAGAACATCAATATTATTATTTTGGATTCCTGCATCTATCACATTAATGATTTTTTCTTCAATTTGTTTTTTTAATTTTTCTTGTATTTCTTTTTCTTCCATAAAATTACACCTCACTATCTAGTTGTAGGAGTTGGTGTTGTTTCTGCTGGTATACTAGTTGCTACTGTAGTTGCATTTGATGGTAAACAACAATCTCCTACATACTTAAATACTCCTGCTGTATTTACAGCAGTGTTAACTCTAGAAGGATATATTCTTCTTGTTCTTACTTGTGAAGCATATATAGGTGTACAATCTTTATTAACAAATGGATATTGTGTTGTTCCTCCATTAATTGTAAAGACCACAGGTGCATTAATTGTTGCAGTAGTTGGAATTGTTTGAGCGAACACTATACAATATTTTGTTCTATTTTCATAAGCTCTTGCAGGTAAGTCAACAACAAGGTTTCCACCTGTAAAAGTTATTGCTTGTGATAAAATCATTTTGTCACATAATTTACAATTTTTTATACAATCTGACATTGTCTTTTCCTCCTTCTTATAATTATAATAAAATAGGGATAGTGTGATACTATCCCTTAAAATCACACTTTCGTGGAAAAATATTTAATTAGTAATTACCACAGTTGCAACCGCATGTGTTTTGGCTTACTGTATAGTTATAGCAACAATTTGGATTTGGTACTATATAAGCAGCACTTGGACATGGTTTTAACTCTGATAATAAATAAGCATTTTGAGCTTCTTGACTAGCTTTTAATTGTAAAGCTGTAATTTGAGCTTGTTGTTCAGCAATTCTCTCATTTTTAGCTTCAATTTTATTAGCTATTAATTCGTCATGAATAGCTCTGTAATTTGCGTTTTGGTTTTCTATGATATCTCTTGTTGTACTGCAAAGTGTTTGTTGTAATGTATTAGTGTTCATAGCCATATTATAGTTAATTCCAGCTATTTCTGATTTAATTCCACAGCAACATTCAGCTATTTGAGCTGATAAGTTACAGAATCCTCTTTCTGTTGCATTAGCACTTTGTAATACTGCTACATTTACTCCATTAAATCCACTATTTATAGTGTTGTTTAATGCAAATGTACTGTCACAAATACCATTATTGATTCCATCTAATTTTCTTTCTAAATTAGCAAAATCACTTGTTAATACATAACCTTCCATAGCTCCTGAACCTCCTTGTCTTCCAAATCCACCATTTCCAAAACCTCCAAGAGCGAAAATTAAGAAAATGATAATCCACCAAGCACCGTTTCCATCTCCAAATCCATTTCCATCTCCGTAATTCATATTTTTTCCTCCTTCTTTTAAAAATTTTTATATAGTAAAAAATTACTACCTCAGTTTGTTCATAAAATTGCTGTATTCCTTATCAAAGTCAATTCCTCTTTCTTTACAAATATTTCTTGCAAAATTTTCTACCGCTTTAGGATTGTTGCTTTGAGCCATTTTCATTAAGTTTCCTAACATAGGATTTGAATTTCCACTATTTAAAAAATTCGCTATCATTTGTTGTGGTGTTCCACCTTTTCCAAGAAATGTTTTTACCATCTGCATAGGGTCCATAATCTATTTCTCCTTTTTATCTTTTAATTTTTCTATCTGTTTTTTAAGTTCTTCTATTTCTTTGCTATAATCTTTTATTTCAATTTTTTCTAAGGCTTCTTTCAATTCATCGGAAGTAATATACTGTGGCATTTCAACCTTTTCATTTTCTATAGTTGGTTTATAAGTTACCATTTTTGTTGTTCCATCTGGTTGAAGTTGCTTTGTAATAATTGCACTTCCATCCGTTAATGGGAAATAACTTATAGTTCCATCAAAAGAAACTTCTGTAGCTTTTATTACATCTAAACTTTCCGCTAATTTTCCTTGCAAACTCACAACAGGCTTGTTATAAACTTGTTGTGGTGGTACTTGTGCAAATCCTTGATATTGTTCCATTGGCTTTGGTTGCTGTACCTGTTGTGGAAAATATGGATTTGTATAATTAGGCATTGGATTAACTCCTGTATAATAATTGTTCATATTTACCTCCTAAATTAAGTAAAGATTGATAGTGAAATAAACTATTTCTTGTTAGGGGACTCCTTATAATTCACTTCACTATCGCTTTCTTTAATTTAATTTTAAATATTTTTAAGCATTTTCAACACGATCTAAAAACGCAATTTTTATGCAAGTTTTTGGGCATAAAAAAAAGAGGGCTTTACGCCCTCAATAACATTGATATAAATAAGTTATAACTCCATACAAAGTCTAGCTTTTTAAAAGCTTCTGCTTTTATATTCTGCAAATTTCTAGTAGAAATATCTAAAATTTCTGCTGTCCTTTCTTCTGTTTTGCCCTCCATTTCTACATATTTTATTACCTGTTTCTCTTTTTCAGTTAAATTTACATATCCTAGTGCTAATTCTACTAGCTCTTTGCTAGGACTTCTTAAAACTTTTCTTATATCTGATTTTTCCATATATCCTCCACATAAAAAATCAGACTTATACCCTATTTAACAAATTCTAATTTTAGAGCTTCTAGCCTTAAAGCTCGTCCTTCTGTTCCTATTTTAATTTGTGTACCTATTTTTGTTTCTTGCCAGCCTATATCTTGTATATGAGCTGTTGCTTGTATTTCTTTTTGTGCTATAATTTCTATTGCTTCTAGTCTTTTTCCTTCTCCTACAGTTCCTGCCATACAGTCTTGTGGACACCAGTCTGTCCAACCAATTTCTTGTAAATGTACCCTATATTGTAAAGGAACTGTACTATATATTATTATTGCTTCTAATCTTAAAGCTTCCCCTTCTGTTCCAGCTAACTGTCCATTTTCTTTTTGTTCTTGCCATCCTATATTTTGAATATGTACTTTATATTTGATTTCATCTACTTTTAATTGATAATCGTTTGAATTATATGTACCTTTTTTGTTTGGTATTCCACAATAATCTGCTGGATTTATTAAAGTTTTATCTGACAACGTCTTTCCTTTTCTTATCTCATAATGAAGATGCTTTCCTGTAACGTTTCCAGTACTTCCCATTATTCCTAAAATAGTACTTCTATTTACTTTATCGCCTTTTTTAACCTTAGTAGATGCTAAATGGCAAAAATAGTGAAATCTATCTGAATTAAGCTCTTTTATTACTATATAATTACCATATGCTTTAGAAAAAGCTATTGTATCTACAATTCCATCGCAAGTAGCATAAATATTGTCGCTTCCTATAAAGTCAATACCTGTGTGATACCCCAATGTTTTCCACAATTTATTATTAATCTGTTTAAAAGTAGCTGTAATTTGAAAATTTCCCGTTAATGGCAAATTTGTCATATCATTATTCCTCCTTATTTTCATTATTTTCATTTGTTTTCGTAAAATAATAAGTAATTATTGCAGATGCTATTGCCATAAAAGCTTCCACAGAAACTACTCCATTAAAAGTTAAGCTACATACTGTAAAAATTACTGCTAATGATAATATCGTTTTAACTTTCAATAAATTTGCTATATTTACTAAAACTATTTCTATAAATTTTTTCATATTATCCCACCTTCTTTTCTAAATCATCAATTCTATGATTTGCAACTTGTATTTTTTCATCTTGAACAGCATTATGTTCTTCCAAATTATATACTCGTTCTATTACTTTATTGTGTTTTTCAACCTTCTTTTCTAATTGCTCTATTTTATAATTAATTAATTTATTGGCAGTTAGTACTCCAAATAAAGAACCTATTACAGTTCCAAAAAAACTAAGTATTGCTACAAATACTGTTTCATTCATTTTATTTTCCCCCTATTTTTTAAATTCTTTTTACAAAAGCTCTTGTTTTTGGACTTGCTGTCCCCATTAAGTCATTAGTATATGTTGTGTATGTTTTAAAAGTTATTTGAGCTCCAGCTTGTAACTGAACTAATCCAAGCCCATTAAAGAATGCATCTCCTGAATATTGTTGAGTATCGTTAGTCCTTAATACTTTATCTCCATAATCCCCATTATTACTTATAACAATATCTCCAAATGCTCTTGAATTTTGCGTTAAATTTGTATAATGCAAGTCTAGTTCTATTAAGTAAATTCCTGCCTCTGATACAGTTAAGGTATTATTATTTAGTTCTATTCCTTCCCCTCTTTCCTTTTTATTGAAATTGATTATAGTGTTATTTCCTGCAGTTATATTTTGGTTTTCTGTCATAGAAATTTCTATATAATTTCTTTCACTATCTAATTTATTTATAGCATTTTGTGTATTTTCTTGCATTTGATTTAAGTTAGTTGCACTTATTGCTGGTTCTTGATTGTTTTTAAATTCTATTTTTTCTAAATTTACTGACATTGTTTTTCCTCCTTATTTAATATTTTTTCTAATCTGCTTATTCTTGTTTCTAAATCATTTATTTTATTTTTTAATTGACTATTCTCTTCTGATAACTCTTGAATTGCTTTTGTTGCAGTTGCCAAAATTGTCATTGTGTCTACTTGATATAAATAATCATATTCTGCATTTTTGCCTTGTTTAACCTTATTTACAAATTGTGGTTCTATTTCTTCTAATTCTTGGGCAATATATCCTATTTTTTTAGTTTCATTTCCACCTTTCCAATTAAAAGAAACATGCTTAATTTGATTAATTAAATCTAAAGCAGAATTTATTGTTGTATTTTTTATATTATCTTTTAATCGTTTATCCGAAGAAGATAGATATAATGATACTGACTGTCCGTTTCTGAAATTAAATCCAATTGCTGTAGTTATATTCGAGCTATTATAAATTCTATTTATACTTGTTATTGCCCATTCATTATTTATATCTCCACCTCTAACAAGATTAGTTTGACCATTAACTAAAAAATTTCCGCTAGCAGTAAGCGTTCCAACAACTTGAAGTGTTTCTCTAAAAAATGCTGGCATGTAGACATATAGACCTGATGAAGTAAATGACATAAACATATCTTCATTTTCACTATTTTGAATCACAAAAATATTTTTATAATACCACTTGACTTGATTTTCATATATGAACAAATTTAACATTTCATTTCCATTTTTATAAAATTTCAAACCGTTTTGACTATAATTAGACACAATATTCTTATTTTCATCATACATATTTATTCCTGTTAATCCAGACTCAACATGTAAAACTTTTAATGTTACTTGCCCATCATTTAAAACTCTAAAATTAGCATCTGATAATTCTTCTAGAGAATTTGCCCCAGCATAAAAAGCTAAATCTTTTTCTCCATTTCCAGAAAGCATTCCTGCCTTATTTTTATATAATCCAATATTACTTATTATCCAACCTGCTATTTTTCCAGCTGTGGCAGTTATCTCTCCATTATTTGAAAGTTCAAAATCATCACTTTTTATGCTAATTTGATTTCCCTCAATTGTTATAATTCCTTGATGATTTTTAACTGCTAAATTTATTTTTGCAACAACTTCATCATTTCCCACTTTATTCTTTAAAGCTTCTGTTACTTGTAAATTTATACTATTTGCTAATTGTGTTATTGCTGAATTTAATTCAATTGTTGTTGCGAAAATCTCTGTAAATTCGTTTAATGCAACATATTTTGCTTCAAAATTAGCTGTATAATTAAGAATTTCTATATAATTTGTACCTTTTTTTAGTTCAATTCTTAAATCTCCTAGATTTTCAATTATTTCATTTTCACGAATAAAAAGATTTCCTAAACTATCTACACCTATTCTTCGTATTATTTTAGCTTTATTATCTTCTAAAACATATTCATCAAAGACTCCTTCATATTGTCTTAAAACAGTATTTATTTTTAAATCTATTGTTCTTTCATATTGTTTTTGTTCATCATAAACTTTAATTAAGCTATCTCCATGAGGATAAAGTGTATTAGATGGATAAAGCGTATTAGATGGATATAATCTACCAAATACAGAATTATTTCCATAAATATGAAGTTCTAGTAAATCTCCCTCCATGCAATCTTCTAATTTGATTTTAGAAAAACCTGTAACAGTTCTTGTAGCATCTATTACATCTTGTACTTTTAAATCTATTCTGTCTATTTCTAGTTCCATTTGAGCTATTTTGTTTTCTTGTTCCGAAATTTCTCCAACTATTGCTGTTATTTTTCCTTCAGCTTTATCAACTTTATATTCAGTAATTCTTAATCTATTTAATTCATCTGGTACATTTTGATATTTTACAGTAGCATTAATTATTGAAGGTGCTTCAATTTCACTTTCTAATCCATTAGGACTTTTAAAATTAAATCTAAAAACAAAACTATTATAAATATTGCCCTCAAAATCTTTAAATTGTATTTTATCTCCTGTTTCTAAATATGGTATTCCTTGTGTATTTTTCAGCAAATATGAAGTATATTCAAATCCTTTTACAGCTTCAAAAATAGCAGGAATTAATTGTTCTCTTTTTTCTTGTGAATATGCAAATGGATTGTCATTTATAACTAAACTATTCTCTCCATTTTTTGCTATACTATCATCATCTCTTAAATCTATGCTTTCGCCTTCTATGTCTGTCATTCCTAAACTTACATGGTTTAAGGGGTGAGTTCTACGTTTTATTTCTATTTCTTCATAAGAATTTAAGTCAAATACTTTACAAACTTGAACATTCTTATTCGGGTTTATGAAATATAATTTATTATCAGATTTTATTTTTGCAAAACAACCATTCATTTGAGCTACTGCTTGTATAACTTGTATATTTAAAGCATTTTCTTCAAATTGATTACTGTCTACTATAAAATTACCATTTGGCAATTCTACATCTGCTAATTCAAGTTCACAATTTTTACATACCTCTTCAATTACTTGATTCATTGTTATTTTTTCGCCTGTATAATTTAACTTTGTAGCATATGGTGTGCTTGCTTTAAGCATATAATCAAAAGCAATAACTTTATTAGTATCAGTTGTATCATTCGGTTCAATTTCTACTACAATAAAGTTTCCTATCTTTGTCCATTCCAGTTCGTTATTTACATATATTCCTGTAAAGTATTCAACTTCTTTTTTTTCTAATTCTATAGAATTTTCAATTTCAAAATCTATTTCTTTACAAATTGCTGTTCCAAAAATATTTCCTTCATCATAACAGTCATCTAAAAATTCTACTTTTATAAAATATTCTTTATCATCAACAATAATTTTATCTATTTGAGTAGTACTTTTTTCATATGCTTCTTTTGTACTATTTTTTATATTATCTATCATATTAGTCCTCCCCACATTGTGTTAGGGTTATTTCAAATTCTTCGTGTTCTTCTTCGTTATCATCTATATAATTTAAGCTATCCTTTTCTCTTTCAACAAAGAATTTTTTAGTATAATATTTTCCATCAGATGTATCATAATAAGTGTAATTGTCTTCTGGAGATAAAAAATGAGAAATGTATTCGTTATACATTTCTCTATTTAATCTACCAAATTTTACTTGTATAGTTGTCTTTTTCATCTTTCTATAATTTCTTTTTTCTGTTCCATCTGCCATTGTTTTTTTTACAATTACATCTGGTTCATTAGGAAGAATATTATAACCACCACTTAAAATATTTTTAAATTCAAAATTATTATGTTTTAATAAAATCATTTATCCCTCCTATGCTATTCCATATCTTAATTTTTCTCTTGCATTAACTTTATTTACAGTATTAGCCATTTTTCTTCCATCTACTTCAAGTGTTGAATTTACAACTATTTCTCTGTTATTATCTATACTGTCTAAAGTAGCTTGTACATTGGAATTTCTTTCTATATTGATTTGTTGATTTGCTGTTATATTTGAACTTAATCTTTGTGTTTCAAAATCAACTGTAGCTTTCATCTGTTTATATATTGCTCCAATATTTCTTGTAAATCCTTCTCCAACACCTAATGCAATATTTTTTCCAACTTCATCTCGAAAGACCCTTGATGGACTATGTATTCCCAATGCTTGTTTCATACCATCAAGAATACCTTTAGCAAAATTTGCAACTTGTTCTTTTATCCAGTTTCCTGCATTTTTTATACCATTCCATAATCCTTCTACAATGTTTTTACCTATATTTAACATATCTTTTGGTAATTGTTTGAATTTTTCTTTTATTGCATTTATTATTTCTGGTAATTTTTGAGGTATAATAGTTTTCATATCAGAAAACCATTTAGTGAATTTTTTATATGCTTCTATAAGTATTTCAGCAATTTTTATTGGTAATGTAATCAAAAAACCTATCATTTCGCCAATAATCTTACCTATATTATATGGCAGATTTTTAAACCATTCAAATACGTCTATTGCTTTATTTTTTATAGTTTCAAATATTTTTATTAAAGCATTTCTGAAATCTTCATTCGTATTCCACAAATAAATTACTATTGCAATCAATCCTGCTATTAATGCAACAACAATTGCTATTGGATTTGCTAATAGGACAGTATTTAAAAATGCTTGTGTCTTTGCCCAAAGTCCAGTTGCTATTTCAGCTAATGTAATTTTTCCAGTTAATAAAGCTACTACAGTCTCTCCAAATGTAAGACTACCATTTAAAAAACCTTGAGCTATACTAGCTCCTTCTGCTTGTAGTTTATACAATGATAAAGCTATTTGTGCATTTTGAAATCCATTTATTAAAAGTTGTAATTGTTGTCCTATTTTAAATCCAGCAGTTGCTCCTAATATAGAAATAATAATTCCTTTTATAATTTCCAAATTATTGGATAGTTCATTCCATTTATCAGTATTAACACCACTGCTCAATATTCCAATAAAATTATTTAATGATGGAAGTAAAGTATCTTTTAGTAAGTTTGTTAATGGTGTTAATACTGCACCAGTAAATTCTTTAAAATTATCTTTTAATGTAGACCATTGACCATTTAAAGTTTTACTTTGATTAGTCATAGCACCAAAATATTTTCCACCTTCTTTTGAAGCATTTAGTAATGCACCATTCAAATCTTCCCAAGTAACTTCCATTTCAGACGCTTCTTGTTTGGTTATTTTTAAATAATCTGCTAAAAGTCCATATATATCAATCCCAGCAAAAGCAAATTGCTTAATATCAATAGCAGCTGCCTTACCAGTATTTTTTATTTGTTGCAAATTAATAGCCATTCTTGATAATTCTTCATTTCCACCACCAGTAGCAGATATTGCATTTCCTAAAGCTAAAATAGTTTCTCTAGATTCCTCTGCATCTAATCCTGTTGAAATTAAAAGTTGATTAGCCTGAGTAAGTCCTGCAACATCAAATGGTGTTGCTGCTGCATCTTGTTTTATTTGTTTAACAATTTTATTAGCTTCTTCTGCACTTCCTGTTAATGTAGTAAGTGCTGTTTGATATTTTTCAACTTCTGCATTATATTGAATACCAGTAGATATAAAGTCCTTTGCTAACTTTCCTAATCCAAGTGCAGCAATTGTCTTTGTTATAGTTGACTTTAATTTATCAAATCCAGATTCAATATTTTTAATTCCTTTTTTCATACCATCATTATTTATTTCGGTATCAATTACTACTGAACCATCAGCCATTTATTTTTCCCCTTTCTATAAAAATTTGTATAAAAAAAGACAGCCTTTCGACTGTCTTTGATATTTAATTATATGTTTTAAATTTTAATATTCGAAAAAACTATCTATTGGAATAAATGTTATATTTTCTTCTTTATTAGCAGTATATTTTTTTCCAACAGCAATTCCTTTTTTACATTTATAAAATGTCATATATCTTTTTAATTGCTTTAATGCTTTATTATCAAAATCGCTTAACTTAACTTCTACTGGTATGTCCTCATTTTCTAACTGTATCCAAGCATCAGGAATATGTCTTAAATTATTTTTTCTTTTAATTAATTTTGCTTTTTTATTAAATATTTTATCTATATTTTCTTTAAACGCTTCCTGAATTGTATACTCGTCAACGTTATAATCCCTTGTAATTTCCATAGCAACTGCACCATATAATGTATTAAATGCTTTATCATCTTGTGCATGATATAAACCGCGAAGCAATATGCATTATTTCCCAAGCATCTTTTTCATTTTTAGTATGTAAAGCTGCTGCTAATAAATGAAATCTATCTATCATTTGACCATCAACAAAATATTCTATTTTATTATTTATTTCTTTTTTATCAAATTTATGATCCATAATTATATACCTCTATTTTATTTATTTAATATTATATTAGCTCTTTTAACTTTGGTATAATATTATCATAATATCTAAATGTTTCAACCTCTTTATTGCTATATTTTGATTTATCATAAAATAATTTTCCATATTTTTCTGTTTTTAAATTATTAGCATTTGCTATTTTTCCAACCATATTTGCACTTATTCCTAACTTTTTTCCTATATCTGTTGCTGAATAAGTTTTTTGATTTACTTCTGGTAATGGTAATAATGCTTTACCTGTAATTACAGCACTAGCATAAGAACAACATACTTGTTTATATTCTTTTATATCTGTTTTATCAGCTAATTTCATTAAAATACTTGCCATTCTTGCTCTTGAATTATTTAGTTTAGCTTGTGCAGTTAATTTTTGATATTCTGTTGTTTTTATTAATTTATTTTCTCCACTTCTTAATGATTTTAATAGTTTTCTAACAAATGCTCTAAATTCTTTTGCTTTTTCTGTCTTGGCTAACATCGTTACTTCATATATTCCATCTTCTGTAAATATTCTTACTTCTCTATTTACTAATCTATCACCTTCAAGGGTACCCATTTTGACTACCCTTGAAAATTCCTTATTTTTCAAGTATTTGTTTCTATCTATTATTTTACTTATAGCTTGTTTAGCATATTCATATCCTAAACAATTTCCTAATTGTTCTGTTGTCATAAACATTTCTTTATCATTAGAATATATATCACATTCTACTTCATTAAATTTGCTTGATTTTACTAATTTTAGATTATTCATATTAATTTCCTCTTTTCTCAATTATTTTTATAAATTTTGTAAAGTTTTCTATATCGTTTCTGTTTTCGTAAATAAATTTAAAATATTCTATTACTTTAGGTTTTAAATTATTAATAGTTGTTAAAAACTCAACTATTTCATATTCTAATTTTGTAAAAACTTGATTGTTTTCTTCTTTGCTAAATATATAATTAGCTGTTTTTAATACTTCTTTTTCTATTTTTGGCATATAAAAAGAGCTCCTTTCAAATTTTTATACTTGAAATAAGCTCTTACCTATGTTATACTTATCATAGGTAGAGTTATTTCTATCACTTGAGAAGTCTATGTATCCGCCAAGATATCATTATAGGCTTCTCTCTTTTATTTGTAATTATTAACATTTTTTAAATATTCTTTTATTTCTTTACAATTAGGATTTAAATAAGAATATAATTTTACAAGTTCTTTATTTATATCTGATTTATCTGAATCATATGTTTTTTCATATTGTATTGCAATTCTTCCTTCATCTTCTACTTCAACTTTCATTTTTATATCTTTATATTCATTTATATAGTAAAGTTCAACTGAAACACAATCAATTTTAATTTTTATATCTTCTTGGGTTAACCAAAAATCATCTGTATAATCTACAAAAATCCATTTTGCTAACCAATCATTGTTTTCTTCAAGTAAATTTTGAATTGCAACATTTACTAAATCATTCTGTGTTCTTTCTAAAACTGCACTTAATACTTCTAAATTATCATTTATTTTAGAATCTAACCTAAATGTTTTTTGAATTGTTTCTTTTTTTCCTAACATCATTTCTCCTTTCTTTTTATATTTCAAATTTGATATCTCTTTTGATATTCTTATTATACATTAAAAATATAAAAAGTCAAGAGGTTTTATATTACATTTTGGTAACAAAAAAGCACTCGTCTGAGTGCTAATCTTTTTTATTTTTTAGTTATTTTTAAATGTCCATTTGTTCCATTAGAATTTGTTTGTAAATATATAAATTGACCTTTTTCTACATTTATTTCAATAGAATTATCATTTCCCATTCCGCCTATTAATCCTATATAATCTGTCATTGGAACATCATTTATATCATTATATTCTATATTGGAAACAAATATATTATATATTCTTTCTGTTCTTTCATCAAAAGTTGTATTGGTTTGTTCAATTAAATAATTTCCAGATTCAAGATTATCTCCTTCATAATTTTCCTTTTCAACTGCAATTTTTATAGATTGAATATAGTCTTCTGTACCATTATTTGTCCATTCTAATTTTGTAGAATAAGTATTAATGCTTGTATTATCTGTTTGTTCATTTTTCAAAACAGTTTGTGTTTCTATAATATTTGTAGAATTAGAAATTCCATCTTTAACACCTTCAATAAATCCAGGTATAAATATAAAAATCATAAATATTAAAAATATCCAAAAGCATAACTTTTTATATATAGGCTTTTTTTCTTTTTCCATATGATATCCCCCAAAAATTAAATTTGAAAATATTATATAGTAAAATTTTATTTTTTTCAACATATTTAAAAAAAGCACTCGTTTGAGCGCTTAATTTTCCTTTATTTTAATTACCCCTTGTTCTATATATTCTTGTAAGTATTTTTTTTGTAAATCACTTAAATTATCATAATATTCTTTTTCCCATATACAATCAGAAGGTCTAGCTCTATATTTATAGCCTTTATTTATCTTTTTTTCAATATCAACTATACATAATTCTATACTTGTTTTAAAATCATCATTTAATTGTTCTTCTTCCCAGTCATAAATTTTAGTAGAATATGGTTTATAATACTTACTTAATCTAGCACTTTTCAATAAGTTTAGTGCTTCTTGTATTCTATCCATTTTAATTAAAACTTTTGCTTTATCTATATATGATGATGCAAAAAATGGTGTTAAGTTTATTTGTTTATTATAACATTCTAAAGCTTTTTCAAAATCATATTCACTTTCATAAATTAATCCCATTTCGTGTAAGATTAAGGATATATGAATGTCTTTTTTAGTAACTTCTGATTGCTCCACATTTTTGGGTACAAAAATATCCATATAAAGACTACTGCACAATTCTTTAGTAATGTATTCATTTGCATATTCAATTCCTTTTAACTTAAATGGATATCTTGACCATAGATAAGCTTTTGCTCTAATATATCTAGATTTTGGAGTGTCTATATCAGTAATTAAATCTATTGATTTTAAGAAAATATCTTGTCTATCTGTATACTTTTCTATATATCTTTTTACTACTTTTCCATATTTACCATCTGTATTATAATTGAATAGTTTGTATGCTAATTCTATATTATACGTTTCTTTTAATTTATTTAAAAATTTCATTATAATATTTCCTCCAAATGTATAATATAACATTAATATATTTTTTTCAACATATTTTACCAAAAAGCACTTCCAAAATCAGCTTCTTTCTGTTCTTGAGTTCTCATATCAGGTAAAGCATACATTTTTTTCATTTTTTGTATTCTTTTTCTTTCTTCTTTATCTTTTATTTTAGATAAATCACAGCTTCTATACCCCATTATTTCTACAATTTTATTATCTTCTTTTAAATCTTCAAACATTGCTTTAAATTTCCACCAATGAAGATATTTGATAGAATTTAAATCAATATTATATTGTGTTTTGAATGCAGTATATATATGCATATCATCAAATTCATAGCTATAAATTTGTTTCATTTCTTTTTTATTTTGTTTTGTTTCTTTTATTTCGTTTTCTTTCTTTCCACAGCTATAAAACCAAATTATATCTTTTAAAGCTGTTTCTATATTGTTTATATTACCAAAATAAAGCAGATTTAAAGCTAATTCTATTTTTTTCTCTTCTTCAATAGTATTATCTTGCATTAATAATTCAAATTTAATCCATTCTCTAAAATCTGTTCTTATTTTTATTTTAGATGGTATATATTGTGGTAATTTATCTAATAAAATATTATACATTAATACCTTCTTCCTCGATTATTTTTTCTATATTTATTGTATCTTCTTTCTTCTCTGTTAGGTTTATATCTTCCAAAAGCATTTTCCGTTTTATCAACTTGTACATTTCTTTCTTTTATAATATCAGCATATATTTCAAGATGCTCCGCTAAATTATATTTTTTAACAAATATTTTATCAGATATTCCTTTACCAAAAACATTATCAAAAAAATCTTCAATTATTTTGCACTGTATTTTTATGCTTTCAGAAGTTTTATGGTTTTCTTTCTCTTCTTTTTCACATTTTTTTAATACAATATCTACTTCTTTCTCAAATTTTTCCATATCTTCTGCATCTAAAAAATTAAATTCAACTTCTATACCTTTTAAATTCATATTTTCCTCCTATTTTAAAAAGGCTAGATTAACTAGCCTTATAATATATCATTATTTTTTATTGATTTACTTGTTGTTCTTGCATTATCTAATACTGATGAACTTTGTGTTGTACCTGTTTCAAAAGTAGCTTCCATTTCATCACTAGTAACAGTTGCTGTACCAATTTGCATTTTACCAGAAGCATGAAATGTTCCATTGTATGTATAAGCATCTGTACTGTCTCCATCAGTGTCTGGTATAACACTATAAGTTCTTAATCTTGCTTCAAATGCACCTGCTTCATTTTTCTTGTTAAAATTTACTGTTAAAATTTCAACTGTTTCTCCTGTTAATTCTTCGTCATGTATTTCTGCTATTCTATCATGTATTTTATTGTCAATAATTCTATCAAAAGCATATGCAATTTCTGATGAATAGCCAGTAGTATCACTTCTTTCTGTTTTCTCATCTACATATCTTCTATCGTATGTTGTTGTATTTAATGTTTTACCTGCTTCTGTAAATCCTTGCATTCTTAAAAATTTTGTATCAACTTTCATAAAGTTAACAATATCGGCTCTATTATAAACCTTCATTTTTCTCCTCCTTTTTTATAAAAAATAAGAGCCTCTTTTAAAGAAGCTCATAATATATAAAGTTCATTTGAATAATATAAATTGCTGTAGTTTCAGTTTTATTAAGTATATAACCAGGACTTGTGCATTTTATTGAAAAAGCACCATCTATATCTGGAAAATTTTTTAATCTATTTTGAGTGCTTATCCACTCCATAAAATCTTCACAAAATTTAGAATTAACTAAATTAACTATTGATTGACTTGATAATGGAGCTTGTACACAGAAATCAAAAGAAATTTGTTTTTTCCCACCTCTACCATCTATAAAATTATTTATATCAGGCTGAACAGGAGTCCTATCTATTGAATAACTTTGATTTTTTTCTTTTAGATAATCTACATTTATTTTTCCACCTTTAAGTAATGGACATTTTTCTATAAAATCTTTTATTTTTTCTATTTTAGATTTTTCTTGTGTCATTGTTTACCTCCTGTTTTTATAAATCTTTCAACATCTTTACAAACTTGTTTTCCTTTATCATTCATCATTCTTTTTTCCCACTCTGGACCTCTTTTAGGTGCTCCATTATATTTCATATCAATACCACTTATTGTTCTTTTTACTCCTTTGGGTCTTGAAGGACCTACAGCTTTTTTTCCTTTATAGTGATAATGTGCGTATGGAGCATTGTATTTAATAGAATGATCATTAGGATAACTTCTTCTATTTTTCATAAAACCACTTTGCATTGGAACATATGGGTCTGATAGTCTTTCTACTGTATCTCTTAAAAAACGATTTACAGGTCCTCCTCTTTCTAATCCATGGTCTTTTATTATTTTATTGACTGGATTCATTTTTATTTTTATGTTTGCCTGCATTATTCAGCAACTCCAATCTTCCAATGTTGAAGACCACCTTTTCTATTATCATCAACACTAACTACTTTAAATACTTGATAGTCATTCATAAGGCTTTCTAAATCAAATTTATCTTCTATAATTCCTTCGACTATATAGTCTCCTACTGAAATATCTATCTTGTCTTCTGTAGGTATCGTTATAGAACCTGTAGATGCGTTTTCAACCCCGTTTATCTATTAAGTTAGTCTTTTTATTATGCCTAAAATAAACTTCGTTAAAATGCTTTCTCGTGACAACTTCGTCAAATGTAAAGTGATATACTGTGATTTTATGTATAAAAAAACTCATATTAACACACCCCACAATTCAAAAGAGACTTTCCATTCTTTCCTGTTATATTCCAAAGATATTTTTTTAAAGTACTATACATTTCATCAGAATACTCTTTTTCAATTTCTTCTGGTGTAGCATAAGTTTCGCTCCAACCTTCTATATTTTGTGATTTTAAATTACCAATTTTAGTTAATTTAGTTTCCTTACTTTGCAATAAATCAATAATTAAGCAAGTAGTATACTTCACTTCGTCAGGAATATTGTTTATATCAATTCTTCCTACTGTTTCATGATTTATATAACTACTTGCTTCTATATTTAATCTATCAAAGTCTTTTGGCAACTGCGTTTTTTTAGTATTATTCAAATAATAATCTTCATCAATGTATTTCAACATATATTACTCCTATTTTAAAACTACATCTACAGAAGTTGCTGTATTTTCTACTTTAACTTCTCCAAATACTGGTGTTTTTTCATCTAAAGCTACTCTATATAGATTAGAAGTGTTTTTATCAGATTTGAATATAGCTTTTCCTGTTGATGCTGTTTTCTTTACTTGTCCACCATATGTTACTTTAGCACCTTCAACAGCTTTTGCTGTTTCTCCTTCTCCATCTTTTACTGTGAATGTTACATTTACAGTTGCAGGAGCTCCACTTGAAGGTAATACTACAGCAAATGGAAATCTTGTTTCTTCGTTTGGATTTAAAGCATTTATAGGGTTTGGAATTTCCCAACCTAATCTCATAACTGCTCTTAAAGCTACCATATCTTGTTGTGCTAAATTATATAAGATATCTCCTGTTGCAGGGTCTTGAATTACTGCTTCTGTTAATACTTTATAAGTCATATCTTGTCTTATTGAGTAAACAGCTTCGTTGAAATCTCCTACAATCATTTGAGCTTTTGTTTTATCCCAAGCGCCATTATCTACATAGGCTTTTTGCATAGAGTCTATTTCTGTTCCTTTTATTGGTTGTCCTGATGTATCTAACATCATTCTGAATTTTCCTTTGATGTCAACACCACCAACAAGTCCATTAACATCATATCCACTCTCTTCAACTTTGGTCATGGCATCATTAATAGCTTCATATAAAGTATTTCCTTGAGTTATAGCTGCACCTGCATTTAAAACTGATGTTAATAAATCAGCTCTAAATCCTGTAGGTTTATCGTCTCCTGTAAATACTGCTGCATCAAATTTCTTTGCAAATGCTTCTTCCAATCTTGGTCTTACTTCTCCCCATATATCATAATCTGCATCGTCTAATACAGCTTCTGGTATTGGAACTATAACAGCTAACTCTTCTGCTACTATAAATTTGTTATCCCAAGCCATTTTAGTTAATTGCTTTCTAGCTGTATCACTACCTTGCCAATATGCTAATGGCAATGAATCTAAAACTCTCATTTTAGTTCTGTTAGAAGTCATATTTGGTAATCTTCTAAACATTTGCATTGCTCTAGACTGTTTTGTTACTCCTTCTATAATTTCTCTAGACACTTGGTCTTCAATTAATGCTTCTGCATTATTTCTTGTAATCATTTTTTCTGGCATTTTTCTTTTCCTCCTTAAATTTGTTTTTTTGTAATAAAAAAGAGACTAGCTTTGCTAATCTCTTGCAGAACGAATTAAATCATTCATTTTTTGATTTGTTTCACTTAGATTTGAAACTGTTTTTCCCGCCATACTTACACTAGAACTAACTTTTTTTATAAATTGTGGTTCTGTGTTTAAGTATTTTGGATTTTCTTTTAAGAATTTTGCTAAATTTTCTTCAAAGTCTCCGTCCATTTTAGAAACCTTGAATGTAACAAATTCAACATCATCATTTTTCACTCCAGCTTTAAAAACTTTGTTCTCTTTTAATATTTCTTCTTTTTCAGAAATAGCCTTTTGATATTCAAGTTCTTTTTCTGCTGTTTTTTCTTCTTGAGTCTTTTGACTTTCTACCCATTCTTTGTACTTTGCAATATCAATTCCAGAATACTTTTTTTCGTATTTTTCTTTAAGTTTTTTTTCAAATGCATTGTATTCTTCCTGTGTATAAGTCTTTCCTGTTCCCTCATCTTTATTTTGACTGGCTTGAGTTCCAGTTTTTCCTGTTTCTTCGGTAACATTGCCTTCTACAGTTCCTTTTTCTTCTTCTTCCATAAGACACCTCCATTTTTTTAAGGGTAACAAAGTAATTCCCCCACCTTTATTGTTCTTTTTGTCTGCAACAAAGTAAAAAGACATTAAAAAAGAGCCATAAGGCTCTAACTTTGAAGATGGCATCAGTTAATAGATTTGAACTACTATCTTGCAGTTTTGGAGACTGCTGTTTTACCAATTAAACTAAACTGACATAAAAAAAGACACAATAAAATGTGTCTTTTATAAAATTTTATTTAATTATTTTATAGATTATTTTCTATATCT
>CAPNAQ010000015.1:0-3659 GCA_948663505.1 uncultured Clostridia bacterium
CAGTTTATTATTTGTTGTATTTATTATATATGCTGCTATTCCAATGTCATATTTTATTCCTTTTATATTTATTCCCTCTTGTTTTAATAATATATATATTTTACTTAAATCTATTCCTATTTTTGATATTTCTTCATTTTCAAATATCTCTTTTAACTTTTGTATTTGATTCTTTTCCTTTAAACTTATATAGTATGATTCATTATCTTTTTGATTAAATATTCCTATCCCTACTATTTCCTCTTTTATTATTTTTTCTTCATTTTGATCTTTTTCAGTTTTTATATAGAAAGTCATTTCTTTTTGTTGTTTTAATATTTCTTTAATCTCTTCAATAGCTTTATTTTGAATTTTATAAAGTTCGTCTATTTCACTTACTTCTGTGCTATGATTTCCAACTCCGATTTTCTATTTCTTCCAATAGATTAAATCTTTCAATATACCTTTTAAAATTTAATTTTTTGAATATTTCTAGAACTTTTTGTTTGTCCCATCCTTCTATTTTTAATTCTTCCAATGTATCTTCTAGTGGCACTTTCAGATTTATCTCTCCTAATTTTTTTGATAAAAAGGCTAATTCTTTATTTTCTAATAATTTCTCTTTCTGTTTTCCTTTTATGTCTGTTTCTTCTTTTTCTAGTTTTTCATATAAATTTTCTATTGTTTTGTATTTCTTTATTAGTGTTAATGCTGTTTTTTCTCCTATTCCTGGAACTCCTGGTATATTATCAGATGTATCTCCTTGCAATCCTTTTACATCTATTAATTGTTTTGGATCTACTTCATATACTTCTTTTACTTTTTCTTTATCAAATATTTCTGTTTCTGTTTTCCCTGCTTTTGTTCTTGGTATGTGTATTTTTATTTGATCTGTTGCTAGTTGAAATGTATCCCTGTCCCCTGATAATATTATGACTTCCAGTCCTCTTTTTTCTCCATATCTTGATAATGTTCCTATTATGTCGTCTCCTTCATAACCTTCTTTTTCTATTATATCAATATTCATGGCTCTTAATATTTCTTTTATTATTGGCATTTGTTCTGCAAGTTCATTTGGCATTCCCTTTCTGTTAGCTTTGTATCCTTCATAAAGTTTATGTCTTTCTGTTGGTGCTTTTAGATCAAATGTTACTCCTAAATATTGTGGATTTTCTTCGTCTAATAATTTAAATAAGATTGCCAAAAATCCATATATTGCATTTGTGAATTTTCCATCTTTAGTTGTTAGGGCTTTACTTCCCATAATCCCATAAAATGCTCTATTCATTATGCTGTTTCCATCTATTAACACTAATTTATCCATACATTTTAAACCTTTCTCTTTTATTTTACTTTTTCCTTCGAAAATTTATATTATTATGGCTTACTTATTTTTTATCATTTTAAATTCTGTTAATATATTTTCTTTTATTCTGTTTGTATCAGCTTTTAGTTTTTGAATTTCGTTATCATACATTTCTATTAGAATATCTATATCTTTATCAGAAATTTCATTTTCTATAATTTTTCCATTATCATATAATTGTTTAAGTTTTTTTAATCTTAGTTTTTGCGTATCTTCTTTTATTACTATTGTTTCAAAAAAATCTTTTTTACTTTTTACATATTTATCTTCTTTTTTTGAAAAAGAGTTTTCTATTGTTTCTTTATAATGTATTAAATTATTACTCACCTATTGTCTCCCTTCTCATTTTGAGTAATTTTTCCTTGTAATTTTTTTGCCTCATTATTTCTATATTTTTCTATATTCGCTTTTTCTCTCATTTCTTCTAATTTGTTAACTCTTTGAGTTCTTCTTAATATTTCATTTAAAGAACTAAACTTCATTACTCCACCTCTATTTTTTTCATCTAGTTGTTTGTCTTTTTTACTTCCTACTTTTTTTGCTAATCCTAAAGCACATAATATACCTATAGTTCCACAAAGTTTTGAATAACTTTTTGGATTCAGGTCTTGTTTATTTGTTTGTATAAAATAGTTTCCAAATTTCATATCCCCTGATTTTATATCTTCTGATTTTCCTATTCTTTCTTTATATTTCTTTTTTTGTTCTTCATATGCTTCTTCATATTGTTTTTCAGCTTCAATAGGCAACATAAGTGGATAAAAGAAATTTATATTTTCATCAATTGGTACTAAATAATATGAATCTAAATCATAGTCATCAAATGAGCTTGAATTCTCCTCATCAACAATTCCATCTACATTTGTTAAATCAACAATGTAATAGTCATCATCAATTTGAATTAAATTCCAAGTATGATCTAATCCATTTATTTTAAATGTGTTTATTCCTGCCTCTATAAATAAATTTTGTGCATATATTGTATATCCTTGACATACACCTTTTTCTTCCATTACACTATAATATAAACTTTCTCCCCAACCCTTTCTTATATTCTCAGAAGAATATCTATAATTTTTATTAATTAAATCATGATCATACTCCATATGACTTACAATATACTCACTTAATGCTTTTATTTTATCTTGTTCATTCATATCTTCTGTTATTACTTCAGATACAATTTCTTGTAACTTATGTTTTATTTGTAAACTTTTTTCTGTAAAAGGATGTTTAATTTTATTTTTTTCACAATATTCTATTAATTCATCAGAACACATTCCTGCATTATTAACTTCAAATCCTACTATTTCTTTTAAATTTGGCAATTCCTTTATTGTTTCTAATAACATGTCTGAACTAACACATGTTAAAAAACTAACATTTAAAATTTCTATATTTGATCCTTTAATTGCACTTATATCTGATATGTAACCATTTTCTGAAGCTGATAAGCCTTGATCATCTGACGAAAATGGAGTTGAAACAAGATCTATTCTTTCTTGAAAATCTTTTAAAATTAAACTTTCTACATTATATCCTGATGCAGTAAGTCCAAATGATAGTTGTTTTAATTTGTTTAATCCTTTTATCCCATCTAAATTTGTTTCTTGAGAATTAAGCATAATTGACAATACTTCTAAATTAGTACTTCCTGTAAAATCAAAATGATCTATCTTGTTTTTTACACGTGCTCCATCAAAAATAATATTTTTAAGCGATTTAGAATTTATCTCTATAGTTTCTTGCGCTAATCCACTAATATTAGGATCTGTGATTATTAATGTTTCTAAATTTGGCATTGAAGATATTTTTTCTAAATATTTTTCATTTATATAATTTCCTACTAACCATAGTTTCTTACAATCTGAATAATCTATCTCTTCATACCAGCTAACATCTTTCATATCTCCTTTTTTATATTCATTACTCACAGAGCAGTTATATGTTTTTATATTTAATTTCTTATGAGTATCATAATCAGCAAATAATGCTTCACTTGCAGTAGAATATCCTTTTTCTTTAAAATCTTGATATTTTATTTTTACATTAAAATAATCATCAATGTATTTTGAATCATATATATAAAAATTTTCAAAATTTACATTTGATATTTCTAGATTATCAAGAAATCCCCATATTTCTTTTCCATTAACTAATTCTATACTAACTTTTCTTCCATCTATTAATATATTTGAAATAAACTTGTCACTTGATTTATCTAATATGACTTCTCCCTTTGCAAAACTTATTTTTAATTCTTCATAAAATTGTTCCATTTCTAGTTTTTCTTGCTCTGTTTGTTCTTTATAAT
>CAPNAQ010000015.1:3689-19317 GCA_948663505.1 uncultured Clostridia bacterium
TGTATTTTTTTGTATATTAGTATTATTTTCTTGGATTTCTTTGTTACATCCTGATACACTAAACGCAAGTAATCCTGCTGCTATTAAATATTTTATTCTTCCTTTATATTTCATTTTATTTTTTCCTTTCTGCAAAATGTTTTTATTTAAGTTTTATTTTTTCTTAATATTATATTTATACAAAAAGCCGAAACTTAAATATTTTGTCTTAGGTTTATTATTATACTACATTTTTAATTTACTTTCCATAAAATGAATCAAATTTGTTACATTTTTCGTTATTAGATGGTACTTTATCACTTTCTTCAAAATACTTATATGTATTTTTTTCAATTTCTTTTTTTCTAATTAAAGGAGTTTGCAATAATTCTCCACACAAATTTTCTAATTCACCATATTCACAATTAATACCTCTATAATCTTGTCTTGTTTTATCAGTAAGCCACTGAATATATTGTTCACCTGAAATGTGTGTTTTTACATTTTTAGCTGTTTTTGCTGGTATTGTGATACCTTTTTGATATATTTTTTTATATTTAATATTTTTTTGCTCTTCTAATATAAATGAATCTCCATATATCTTTGCATTTTCTGGTGTCATCTCTATAAATCCATCTCTAAGTATTTGTTCTGCAAAAGCTTTTCCATTTGGCATGTTAATACACCAATATCCTGCTAATGGAGCAACTTTATTACCAAATCTTTTGTCTTTAACAAACCTGTCAGAAACACTAAACTCATCTCTTAAAAAAAATTGTCTATATGTGACATCTATTAAATAATCAACATTTCTTGCTATTCCTCTTGCATCTTTAACTGGTATAGAAACACTATTAAAAGCATGTCCTCCTAATCCTTTTCCTGTTATTGTTGGATTTTTATCTGAAATTCGTGGCTCTAATTTCAGATCTATAAGAAGTTTACTAACTATTTTTTGAGACAAACCACAATCTCCCCATAGACTATTTTGTTTTATATCTTTTTTTCTATTCAATATCTCTCTATCTCTTTGTACAACCCACTCTATAAGATCTCTTGCCTCTTTTTCAGTTATTCCTTCAACTAGTTTTCCTTCTTTTTTATTTACTTCTAATACTCTTTGAAGTTTTTGCTCAATATTTGCAATTTTATCTAATTCTATATCTGAATATGTTCTCATATAAGGCTCTATATCACATATAAACTTTTTTCCTTCTTTATATCCCATTAAATCTTTTATTTTATCAATTTTTGTTGTAAAAAAATATATTACTTTTCCTTTTTTATTTGACATGTTCTTATTCTCCCTTTTCAAATATATTTCTCCTTTTTTATATCAATTTTTCTGGATTTAAGCATTGTAGTTCAGGTAACACAAAATTACCATCTTTTCTTATTAGAACATCATCAAAATATATTTCTCCACCACCATATTCTGGTCTTTGAATGTTTACTATGTCCCAGTGAATACTTGACCTATTCATATTGTCGCTTTCTTTCAAAGCATCTCCTGGTGTAAAGTGAAAACTTCCTTTTATTTTTTCATCAAATAAAGTATCTCCTATTGGTTTTTCAACATATGGGTTTAATCCAAGTGCAAATTCTCCAATATATCTTGCCCCTTCGTCTGTATCTAAAATTTCATTTAACTCTTTTGTTTTATTAGCTGTAGCTTTTATTATTTTTCCGTCTTTAAATTCAAATCTTATATTATTAAATAAAATTCCATTATATGTTGTCTCTGTATTATATGTTATGTATCCATTTACACTCGTTTTTACTGGTGCTGTTGCAACTTCACCATCTGGTATATTAAACGTTCCTGTATACTTTTCTGCTGGAATTCCCTTTATGCTAAATGTTAAATCTGTTGCATTTCCTGTAATATGCACTTTATCTGTTTTATTCATTAATTCTTTTAAATTATCCATAGCTTTAGACATTTTTTTATAGTCTAAATTACATACATTAAAAAAGTAATCCTCAAATTCATCTTTGTTCATTTTACTCATTTGAGCCATTGATTCGTTTGGATATCTCAATATACACCATTTTGTATTTTTTACTCTTTCTTCAAAATGAACTTGTGTCGTATAATATTTATTATATATTTCCATTATTTCATTCGAAATCCCATTTAATTCCGATGTGTTTGAGTTTGCTCTTATTCCTATATATGCATCCATATCTTTCATTCTTAGACTATCATGTTTTGCATATAGTTTTATTTGTTCTTCTGTTGCATTTTCTAACATTACTCTCAATATTTCATAATTTATTATATTAAAATATGGTTTTGCTTTTAATTCTTCCGCTTTTTTTATTAGTTCTTTAGCAAGTGGAATACTATCTTCTCCTAATATTTCAATTAATATATTATCTCCTTTTTGAATACTTACTGAATATGTTAATAAATTATTTGCTAGTTTTTCTATTCTTGTATCCTTCATAGTCTTTTCCTTATTTTTCCTTTCATGCTTTTATATTTTAATTCCATGTTTTGGCATTTTCCTTGTCCTTTTTAATGTGGTTATTATATCTATCCTCCTCTGAAAATATACACCCACAATATTTTTGCATATATAAACCAAGCTCTCTTGCTTTGGCTTGCCCTTCTCTAAAACCAACCCTAAAATCTCTATACAAAAAGTTCAATCCATATTTATGAGCAATTTGTTCCCCTTGCAATTTTAACACATCATGTTTTTGATATGGACTAACTAAAAGAGTAGTAGAAATTGTATCATATCCATTTTTTTTGGCATATTTTGCTGTTTGTTCTAACCTTACCTTATAGCAATAATTTTGACATCTATTTTGTAAATCTCCTATTACATTTTTGCAAAATTCATCTAGCCCATAGTCTTCTTCAAAAATTGCGTTTACATTTATACTCTTAGTATACTCTTTTAATGTGTCCCTTCTTGTTTTATATTCAATGTATGGATGTATATTAGGATTATACCAATATACTGTTGGTTCTATTTTTTCTTTTCTTAAACTGTCTATACAATACACACTACATGGTGCACAACAGGTATGCATTAATAATTTCATTTTATTTCTCAATAACAACATATTTCTTAAACTCCTTAACTTTACAATTATCTAGAGTATATAAATGTGTATTTGCTCTTTTTATAACATAAACACAATCATCCTTAAAATCAGAAATTTTATCAAAATGATACTTTCCAAAAGAATTAACCTTTCTAAACTCTACATATTTATTCTCATATTGCACAGTATCCACAAAATCTTTTGTATTATAATTTGAATAAAATAAAACATATATATAATTTACATTTTCATCAATAATAACTTTTTTTCCATCTAAATTATCTACATACTGGACAACCTCTTTTAGGTCACTTGTAAAAGTACCATATTCATCACAATCTTCTTGCAAATAACATGTTATAAATAAGCCAAAGGACATTAAATATAGAATTGAAATACTTATTGCTACTTTTTTTCTATCCCTTATTACTAAATAGATTCCAACTATAGTATAATAAATAATTGGTATCATTATGATGTTTAATCTATTTATATTTGGCTCACATATTATTGCTAAAATTATTGAAGCAATAAACATTATATTAAATATAAAACTATATTTTATATTAAACTGTTTTTTCTTTTTAAATGAATCTATTAGCCCTATTATTGTAAATATAATTGAAAAAATATAAATTGTACCTGTAGGTAATATACTATTCCATTTTAAGCCATCATATTGTGTTACTAAAATTCGTAAGCTTGATATTAAATTTGAAGTTGTACTTTTTAAAAAGTCACTTGAAAACATTGTTGTTAATTCTTTATATCTATTTACTTCTAGTTTTGGAATTGTTACAAATGGTAAATTAATTTGTTCTAAATTAAGTGTATTTATAATAACATATAAAATTATTGGCATTGATATAATTCCTACAATTGCAATTGATATAATTGCTTGTTTTATACTTACTTTTTGTTTTTTTACTAATATTATTAATAATGGTAACAAAAAAGCTGGTAAAAAATAATATGATGTTCCATAGGCATATGCTGATATTCCTGCTATTACAAATGATAAATAGTATAAAATTTTGTTATTATCTTCTAATCCTTTTATTAATAAATATGTAAAAATTAATATCAAATCTGGAAATAAATTTGACTCTAATCCCCATCTACTTTTCATTATGTGCCAAGGACATATTGCAAAAAAAGCCAATCCAATTATAGCTATTTTTTTATTTGATATTTTTCTTAATAATAAATACATCACTATCAAAGAAAAACAACCTAATATTGCCATTGGAAGTCTAACAGATAATACATTTAATCCTAATATGTGTATAAATGGTATTATTAAATAAGTTAATAATGCGTTTTGACCACTTCCCCATGCTACTAAAAATGCTGGTAATTTATTTCCGATTTCTATCTATTCCATAATTAATAATTGAAAATGCTTCATATCCTGCAGATGCTTCATCACAATTTAAAGCATTTGGCATTTCTGTAATTCCAATTATCCTAATTAATATTCCAATTATTAATATAACAATCATAGATAACATGTATATATTTATTTTTTTATTTTTTAAAATTAGAAACTTATCTTCTATTTTATTTATATACTTCATATATACTAATCTCCTCAACTAATTCTAGGTTTTCTCTTATATATTTTACAACATTTATTGGAATTTGCCAATTTAAATTCAAATCTCTTCTTTTTATTAAATATAATATATTATCGTCTTTATTTTGTATTTTTTTAATTTGCCCATCTTCTCCGTCTTTTCCTATATTTCCTTTTAAAAACATATCATAATTTTTATTATATTTGTTTATTGGAATGTTATATACTGCAGCTTCTGAATCTAATATATATACTTTTTTCCCTTCTTTTTCTTTTTGTAATATATATTTATCTATTTTATTTATTCTTTTTTCTAAATAATCTTGTATCTGTATCCACTTATAATGCTCAATCTGCGTATTCTTTTCAGCTTTAAAATATGTATTAAGACTTTTCATACTATTCATTAATATTATTGCAAACAATACAATCCATATTAATGCACTTGTTATTTTATATATTTTAAGTTTATTTCTTATTTGTATTTTATTATAAATTATTTGTGCTACATATACAACAATATATACTAATAAAATATATACAATCAAACTTCCTATTAAAAAATGAATTTCATCTGATATAGGATACATTACAATTGCCATTGATAAACTATACATTAGAAGTGTTATTAATTCTTCTTGACATTTTTTTTGAATTTTTAACTTTTTCGATAATATTAATAATATAATGACTATAAGTATTGTTATTGGCACCACTATAGATAATATATTAATCTCTATTTTATCATTTCTTAGTAATGCTGTATAACTTATACTATTGGAAAATGTCTTTATTCCCAAAATAGCATAATTTATAAAATCTGTTATTGAACCTGAAAATATTAAATATGTTATTAATAATAAAACTGGTATCAATATTCCAATTATTCTAGTTATAATAATTTTTGTATACTCTTTTATTTGACTTTTGTTTTTAATAAACATTATTTTATATATTACAATTATTCCTGCTAAGGCAATACCAATACTTTGTTTTGTACAAATAGCAAGACCTGCTAACAAACCAATTATAAAATCATATTTTTTGTTATATTGTGTTACATTTTCTAAATGTTCTATTTCCTGATATACAATTATTAGTGCTATAAGTAACAATGTCACATTATAATCAAGACTAAAAATCCCTCTAAAAAGGATTCCAATTAACGCAGTTGATATTAATGATATATTTTCCTCTTTTATCAGCTTTCTAAATATTTTATATGTTAAAAATAAAATACTTGTCCAAATAGCTGTTGCTAATATTCTTGACATTATTACTTCATTTGCAATTTTTAGAAATACAGAAGTTATTATTGGAAGTAATGGTGTTGTTATCATACTTATATCTTTATATGGAGTTAATCCTTCTGCTACTGCTCTGGCTGTGTTATAATTCCATAATTCATCTAAATTTTCTATTGGTCTTACTATGATTATTGAAAAAACTGCTATAAATATAAAAATAATTAATAATACATCTTTCTTTTTCATTTTTTTCATTCTCCATTTCACAAAGCAAACTTATTTAAAAGGCAATGGCACATATGAGGTGTATTTAACTGCGTTTTAAATGAAATTTGACACAGCCAAAATTGTAATTATTTTTCAACGCTAAAGCCTAGATGATTGTAAGCAGGAGGAAGCACTACTCTCCCCCTTAAAGTTCTAGCAATAAAACCAATCTGAATCAAGTAAGGCTCATAGACATCCTCAATAGTCTCAACCTCTTCTCCAATAGTCACAGCTAAAGCCTCAACACCCACAGGTCTACCAGCATATTGAACAATCATAGTTTCTAATAATTTTCTATCAATCTCATCAAGGCCTAATTCATCAATCTCTAATTTATTTAAAGTATGTTTAGTAATCTTCAAATCAATATCGCCATCACCTAAAACAGAGGCATAGTCTCTAACCCTTTTAAGTAACCTATTTGCAATTCTAGGAGTACCCCTTGACCTTCTAGCAATTTCTATAGCAGCTTGTTCATCAATATTAACATCTAATATTTTAGCAGTTCTTTTAACAATTTTGGTTAGATTTTCCACTGAATATAACTCAAGTCTATTTACAATTCCAAATCTATCTCTTAATGGAGTTGCCAGAGAACCTGCCTTTGTAGTAGCACCAATTAGTGTAAACTTTGGCAAATCAAGTCTTATTGATCTACTACTTGGACCTTTTCCAATAATTATATCTAATGTATAATCTTCTAATGCTGGATACAAAATTTCTTCCACATTTTTGCTTAACCTATGGATTTCATCAATAAACAACACATCATGTTCTGATAAATTTGTTAATAAAGAAGCCAAATCCCCTGGTTTTTCTATTGCAGGACCTGATGTTATTTTTATATTTGCTTGCATTTCATTTGCAATTATATTTGATAAAGTAGTTTTTCCAAGACCTGGTGGTCCATATAATAAAACATGATCTAATGCCTCTCCTCTTTTTTTTGCTGCCTCAATATATATTTTCATATTTTCTTTAACCTTATCTTGTCCTATATATTCTTCCAATGTTTGTGGTCTTATTGTATTTTCTAATATATCTTCATTATCATCTTCTAAATTTGGATCTATTATTCTATCATCATTCATATTAAATACTCCTATTCAATGCCATTTTTTATATTATTATCAATAAAATCCTCAATTATTTTTAACATTAAATTATTATCTTTTTTATATTCTTTAGGATTAAAGTTCTTTGACTTTTCTATAGCTGTGGTCAAATCTTCAACATTCTTAATCCCTATTATAAAACCTAATTCATTAAAATTCTCAACAATTTCTATTTGGTGATTATTTACATGTTCTTGGAATTCATGCAACCTTGGAACCGCTATCACTTTTTTACCTTTTTCAATTGATGAAATTATAGAACCTACACCTCCATGAGTAATTATTAAATTTGATTCTTTTTGTAATTCATCTAATCTTTCTCTTGGTATAAGATCAAAAATTTTCATTTTATCTGAATTAAATTTTGTATATCCTGCTTGTACTATTACATCTTCATTAATTACTTTATTTTCTATACAGTTTTCCACTTTTTCTAATAATCTGTGGAAACTGTTATTTTGTGTTCCTAATAACACTAGTATCATATTTACCTCCAACTCAATGTCCATCAGGACTGTCCCCTTTGGACATTGACATTAATATATTGATCCTCCATATATTGCTTTTGGATATAATTCTAACATTTCTTTCCATTGTACTATAAATAAGTCTGCTATTGGATATATTAATCTTCCTGTTGCAGTTTTTTTATTTCTATTTGCAAATGTTTCTATATATATTATTTTACTTCCAAATATTTTTCCTAAATAACACATTGGTCCTGCTGTGTGTGTTCCCGTTGTTATTATTACCTTTGGTTTTATTTTAAAATATAAATATATTGTTTTTAGACATAGGTAAAAATACTTAAATATATATGTAAATATTTTTGCTCTTGTTCCATATGGTAAATAATATATTTTTTCTCCATATTTTTTCTTTAAATTTTCATTTGCTTTGTCTTTTTCTGTTATTATACTGTATTCATATTTTTTAAATAATGGTGATAATTGCATTAGTTCATTTAGGTGCCCTCCTGTACTTGATATAAATAGTACTTTTTTTCTCATTTTTCCATCACTTCCATTTGCTTTATTTTACTTATTATACATTTTTTTACTTTCTATGTCTAGTAGCATCAAAAAAAGCACTTTTTGTTTCTAGACTTCTTGGCTTACAAAGTTTCATCTTTTTCCTATATCTTCCTAAAGGGGCTGTAAAATATGAATTAAAGTCAATACAATCAACAATTTCACAAAAACTATATACTGGAGCAGAAATTTCTATAATTTTTTCAATTTCTAGTCGTAATTTTAATTGTTTTGCTTTATAACTATTATTGGTATTAATTGATTTTTCATATAATAATTATACCATAAACGCCTTAATTTTCAATAATTATGGCGTTTTTTAAAATAAAAAATGAGTGAAAAATTTTCACTCATTTTTCGTTGATACTTTTCTTAAGCCCCCTTATCTTTTGTATTACGTAATAATTACATATAAGTAACCATTAAATAATCCTGACTTACAGGAAATTAGTTGTGAATCTCCCGAAGTCATTGTGACTGTTTCAACACTATCATCAGCCAGAGTTACTATTATTTTATATCCTTCACTCTTTATCTGTAAAGGATGTTCAATAGCAGTTTCCTTATCACTATACCCCCAACCTGAACAAATGGCTCCATGTTCAGATGTTGAAATAGTGTAGGAACCTCTTGCAGTTCCCCATCCACAACTAGACTCTACAGTTATGCTTGGTTTTTTTTCTTCTGTTTCATAATCTTCGTTGCTGTATATAGTTGTGCTTCCACAACCTACCAGCAAAAACATAATTATTAATATAAAAAAAATCTTTTTCATATTTCTTTTCCTCCTATTTTTTTATTTATATGTTAACACCTCTTAAAGATAGTAGGTGGAATTTTTATTTATATAAAAAGCATTTCACTTATCTTATATTATACATTAATTTACATAAAATATCAAGTCTTTCAATAAAAAAGTGAAACTTTTTATTTTTCACTTTTAAAATATCCTCAATATATCATTATAAGTTATATATAGTGATAAAGCAATTAAAATTGAAAATCCAATTAATTGAATATTTATCTCTGTTTTCTCATTTAGTGGCTTTCTGCGAATTGCTTCTACAAGCAATATAAGAATTTTTCCACCATCTAATGCTGGTATTGGTAAAAGATTTGTAACTCCTAATGATAATGATATTAATGCTACCATATAAATAAATTCTTTAAATCCATTTGTTTTAGCAACTGCTTCAGATATACCTACAGGGCCCATCATTTGATCTATGCTTACTCCTCCTGTAAATATCATTTTTATATTATCTAATATTGATAATGTAAATTCTTTAGTTTCAATTCCTGCATATATTAAATGATTAGAAATTGTATTTTCAGACTGCTTTAAATTAACTCCTAGATAATATGATGAAATATAATCTGGTTTTAATTCAATATTTATTTCCTTTTTATCTCTTTCTATTGTAAATAAAATAACATTTATGCCCTTTTCTTGTATCTTTTGAATAACTTTATTTACATCATTACCCATATCTTCATTATTTACTTTTATAATTTTATCATTTGCTTTTATTCCTTGTTTTTCTGCACTACTTCCCTTTTCTACAGTTAATACCTTACAATTTTCATCTAAATATAATCCTGTACTTTTGTTTTTTATTTCTGTTGGTTTTATTCTATATTCTAATATTTCATCATTTCTATTTATTTTTATATTGATTTCTTCACCTTTTGATTTTTTTATTATTTTATCTAAATCATACTTACTTCTTACTTTTTTATTATTTAATTCTATTATTTCATCATTTTGTTGTAATTGAATTTCTTCAGAAACATATCCATGTAATACTGAATCTATTTTATTTGTTATATATGTTCCTGATAATGACATTAATATAAAATAAACTGTTAATCCAAATATAATATTTACTGTTGCTCCTGCAGCTACTATTGCCATTCTTTTAGGTATACTTGCTTTTGAAAAAGAACCTGTATTATCTGATCTCTGTTCTTCTCCTTCCATACTGCAAAATCCACCAAGTGGAACTAATCTTAAAGCATATTTGGTTTCTCTTCCTTGTTTTTTCCATATTGTTGGACCAAAACCAATTGCAAATTCATTCACTTTTACTTTACATAATTTTGCCACAATTAAATGTCCTGCTTCATGTATTAGTATCAAAAACCCTAACAAAAATATTATTTTTATGGCTGAAATTAGTATTGTCAATCTTTATTCCTCCAATCTTATATATGAAATTTATTATCCTTATTAAAATTGCTGATATATAAACTAAAAATAATATTTCTAAAATGTAAAAAATATATAAGCAAAAGGTGCAATAAACAACACACTATCAATTCTATCTAACATACCACCATGCCCAGGTAATAAATTACTATAATCTTTTATATCCACATATCTTTTAATTGATGAAGCAGAAAAATCTCCTAACTGACCTATAAAACTAAGTACAGCAGAAAGTACTCCCATATAAATATATGAATAATCATATGAAAAATATGTATTTAAAATAAATGTATAAATTAATGCAATTAAAATAGTACCTAATGCTCCACCTATACATCCCTCTATAGATTTTTTAGGACTTACTTTGCTAAATTTATGTTTACCAAATTTTGATCCTATCAAATATGCAAATACATCTGTTCCCCATGAAGATACTAATATATAGCCTATTAAAATTTTCCCATTATCAAATCCATTTATTAGTGATAAAAACATAATAAAGAAAGGTATATAACCTATTCCCAAAAAAGTATATGCCATATCTTTAAATGTTGTTTTCATATTAGTTATTATAACTTGTGCAAATAGTATCAATAAACTAACTGGTATTATAAACAGTACAAACTTTAATAAATACTCTTGTGGTATTATATTTATAATTGCAACTATAGTACAACTTATATATCCAATCCATTTTATTGGTTTACATACTTTTGATATAGCTTTTAAGTATTCATCCATTGCTAGTAATGATATTAAAGCTAATAACATTCCTATTAAATATACATTCTGTATTAATATTAAAACAATTACTACTAATCCAACTATAACACTTGATATTAATCTTTTTGAATCCATATTTTAATATATTATCCTTTCCTTTTTAAAATAAACAGTTTTATATATTGCTTTGGTTCAAATATTTAACTTTAGTATTATTTTGCACCAAATTTTCTATTTCTATGTTGATATACTTTTATTGCTTCATCTAAATCTTGTTCATTGAAATCAGGCCAGTACTTCTCAATAAATAAAAACTCTGAATATACCAATTGCCATGGTAAAAAATTACTAAGTCTTATTTCTCCACTTGTTCTTATCAATAAATCTGGATCAGGTTGATCTTTAGTATATAAATTATCAGAAATAGTTTTTTCTGTTATTTGTTCTATTTCTATTTGATTTTCTTTAACTTGATTTGCAATACTTTTTATTGCATGTAATAATTCATCTCTTCCACCATAATTTAAGGCTATATTAAATATTATTCCTGTATTATCTTTTGTTCTTTCCATACATTTTTTGATACTATCTTTCATTTTTTCAGATAGTCCAGTTTTATTTCCTATTATATTTACTTTTATATTTTCTGAATCTGCTCTTTTACTATAATCGTCTAAATAGCTTTGAAATAATCCCATTAATGTTGAAACTTCTTCTTCTGTTCTTCTCCAATTTTCTGTTGAAAATGCATAAACAGTTATATGTTTTACTCCTATTTTATTTGCATATCTTACTATTTTTTCTAATGTTTTTGCCCCTTCTTTATGTCCAAAACTTGAAGGCATACCTTTTTGTTTAGCCCATCTTCTGTTTCCATCCATAATAATTGCAATATGCTTAGGTAAGTTCTCTTGTTCCATTTTAGCCTCCTTGGAAAATCTTATTTGTTTCTATTTTTTATATATATTGCTAGTTGTTTTAGAAATTCTGCCTTTTCACCATATATTTCTATTTCTTTAATTGATTGTTCTATTATCTTTTCTAATTCTTGTTTTGCTTCATTTAATCCATAATAAGATACATATGTACATTTTTCCCTTTCTCTATCATTTCCTACTGGCTTACCTGTTATATTTGGATCACCTTCTTCAGATAATATGTCATCTTTTATTTGGAATGCTAATCCTATTTTTTCAGCATAATTTGTTAATATATCAATATCATTTACTGATGCTCCTGCTATGATTGCTCCCATTCTTACACATAATTTTAATAATGCACCTGTTTTATTTATATGAATATATTCTAATAGTTCTTTAGAAATTTGATTTCCTTCTAATTCTGAATCCAAATATTCTCCTGCAATCATTCTATCAACTGCTTTTGTAAATTCATTAAACGCCTTTACTTTATTTTTTATAATATCAATATTTTGACTATTTATAGAGTTTTGTATTTCATTACTTAATACTATATATGCTTTATTAAACAATCCATCACCTGCAAGTAATGCAGTTGCATGATTAAATTTTCTATGATTTGTAGGTTTTCCATGTCTAAAATCATCATTATCTATTTCTGGTAAATCATCATGTATTAATGAAAAATTATGTATCATTTCTATTGCAATTGCAAAAGGCATACATTCTTCATAATTATCTCTAAAAATTTCATATGTAGATAATACTAAAATTGGCCTTAATCTTTTTCCTCCTGCCATTAAACTATATTCCATAGCTTCATTTAATATCTTTTCGTGACAGTCTTGTTTTATTAAATAGCTTTCTAATTCTTCATTTATTATTGTCTGATATCTTTTCAGATTCTCTTTAAATTCCATTTTATTTCCCCTATATTATATATCTATTATAAAACCTACACAGACATTACTTCTTTTTCTTTATTTTCCAAAATTTTATCTATTTCTTCAACACTTTTATCAGTCATTTTTTGAATTTCATCTTCTGCTTGTTTTAATTCATCTTCTGTTATATTTCCATCTTTTTGCTCTGCTTTGGCATTTTCAATTCCATCTCTTCTAATTGCTCTAATCGAAATTTTTGCGTCTTCTGCCATTTTTTTGATGTCTTTTACTAAGTCTTTTCTTCTTTCTTCTGTTAATTCTGGAAATGCTAGTCGTATTACTTTACCATCATTGTTTGGATTTATTCCAATATCTGATGCTAATATTGCTTTTTCTATTTCTTTTAACACACTTAAATCCCATGGTTGTATAACTATTAGTCTTGCTTCTGGAACAGATACTCCTGCTACTTGATTTATTGGTGTTGGTGTTCCATAATAGTCTATTTTAATTTTATTTAATATTGCAGGGTTTGCTCTTCCTGCTCTTACTTCTGATAGCTTTTCATTGTATACATTTATACTTTTTTCCATTTTTTCTCTAATATTTGTAAAATCCATAATATTCTCTCCTTTTTTAATATTACTGTAAATGAATTCAAAGTAGTATATTACTAGGCAAACTTCACTAAAAATCTATAGACTATACGTTTGTATGTGGAGATATTTTTAGTAAAGTTTAACAATGTAAGATGCTACTTTCAATTCATTTACTTAACTAATGTTCCAATCTCTTCACCTCTAACAGCTCTTACTATATTTTCAGGGTCTGCTATTCCAAATACTAATAATGGAATATTATTATCTCTGCATAATGCTGTTGCTGTTGCATCCATTACTTTTAGGTCTTTTTCTAGTACCTCTAAATACGATATTTTATCATATCTTATTGCATTTTTATCAATTTTAGGATCTGCCGAATATACTGCGTCTATTGCTTTTCCTAATAAGATTATTTCTGCATTTATTTCTGTTGCCCTTAGTACTGCTGCTGTGTCTGTTGTAAAATATGGGTGACCTGTTCCACCAGCAAATATTACTACTCTTCCTCTTTTTAAATGCTTTTCTGCTTTTCTTATTATGAATGGTTCTGCTATTTCTCTCATTTCTATTGCTGTTTGTACTCTTGAATGTACTCCTCTTGCTTCTAATGCATCTTGTAGTGCTAATCCATTCATTGCTGTTGCTAATATTCCCATATAGTCTGCTGTTGCTCTTTCCATTTGATGTCCATTTCTTCCCCTCCAAAAGTTTCCTCCGCCTACTACTATTCCAACTTCTACTCCCATTTCTGTTATTTCTTTAATTTTGTCACATATTTTTCCTACAGTTTCAACATTTACTCCTGTTTTTGCTTCTCCTGCTAATGCTTCTCCACTTAATTTTAATAGAACTCTTTTATATTTAGCTTCTGACAACCTCTTCACTCTCCTATTTCTTATTTGGCATATTTGTATTCTATCATATATTTTTCAAATTGAATACCCTTTTTTTATATTTTTATAAAAAAGGAGCAATAAAAAATGAAATAGCATAAATCTATATACTATCTCATTTTTTAACAATTTTATTTTAATTGATTCATAACTTCTTCAGCAAAATTTTCTTCTTTTTTCTCTATCCCTTCACCTTTTTCAAATCTTGCGAATTGAACTACTTCTGCATCATTTTCTTTTAATACATCTTTTACTTTTTTATTAGGATCTTTTACAAATGCTTGATCTACTAGGCAGATTTCTTCATAGAATTTACCAATTCTTCCTTGTACTATTTTTTCAGCTATAGCTTCAGGTTTACCTTCATTCATTGTTTGAACTTTTAAAATTTCCATTTCTTTAGAAACTCTTTCTTCAGGAACTTCATCTTGTTTTACAAATTCAGGTCTTGCTGCTGCTATTTGCATACAGACATCTTTAGCTACTTCTTCTGTCCCTTTTGACATATTTACTAAAACAGCTATTTTTCCATCACCATGGATGTATTTTGCAACTAATCCTGTTGATTCAAATCTTGCAAATCTTCTTATTGATAAATTTTCTCCTATTGTTGCTATTTTTCCAACTAATGCTTCTTGTATTGTTTTTCCTTCTTCAAATTCAGCTGGAGATGCTAACAATTCTTCTACATCTTTTGGATTTTTATTAACAACTTGTTTTGCTACATTCATAACAAATGTTTTAAATTCTTCATTTTTTGCAACAAAGTCTGTTTCTGAATTTATTTCTACTACTGCTCCTGTTTTTCCATTATCTGATATATATGCTTCTACTAATCCTTCTGCTGCAACTCTTCCTGATTTTTTTGCAGCTTTTGCTATTCCTCTTTCTCTTAATAGATCCATTGCTTTTTCCATATCTCCATCAGTTTCTGTTAAAACCTTTTTGCAATCCATCATTCCTGCTCCTGTTTTTTCTCTTAATTCTTTTACTAAATTTGCTGAAACCATGTTTTAAATTCCTCCCTTATTTTATATAAATTTATTTTAAAAGAGCCAACATCTCTACTCGTCCGAATATTTTCGAACGAGCGTTGCTCGCTCTTATATTTTTATTTTAAAA
>CAPNAQ010000016.1 GCA_948663505.1 uncultured Clostridia bacterium
TAAGATAATATATTAATCTGAAAAAATCACTATAATTTATAGAACAATAAAGTATATATTATGGTTCTTTATTAGAATTTTTATATTTTTATTAGGAGTTAAATATTTATTACCAATATTGTTGCTACATAATTTAATTATATCTTCTATATGTATTCTTTCAATACCTTTTGTAGAACCTAATAGCCTTGATATAGTGTATAATAAAATTCTTGATTTTATAACCTTTTCTTGTTGATTAAATTTTTTTAAATCCAATATAAATTCTTTAGAACTTTCTTGTATAATTAATTCTTTATATTTCTTTTCTACTTCCATTTGTAAATAATTATCTTCTTCTTTTACTAAATCTGATAATCTATCAATTGTTTGAATTATATTTGGATTAAATTCTTGTTTTATATACGGAATTACTACATTTCGTGTTTTGTTTCTTGAATAAATATTTTCAAAATTTGTTTTATCTATTCTTGGTTCTATATTATTACTTTTACAATACTCTTCAATATCATCTCTTTCACAATCTATAAGAGGTCTTATATATTTATTATTCTTTATTGGTTCAATTCCTCTAAGTCCTACAATTCCACTTCCTCTTAAAATATTCATTATAATTGTCTCAACTTTATCATTCTTATTATGAGCTACTGCAATTTTATTTGAATTTGTGTTTTGTAAAATTTCATCAAAAAAATCATATCTAACTTTTCTGCCTGCCTCTTCTGTTCCTATTCTATTATTATTTGCAATTTTTTGGACATCTATACTTTTTGAATAAAACTTGACATTAATTTTTTCACAAAAGTTTTTTACAAATATTTCATCTTCTTTTGCTTCTTCTCTAATCATATGATTAATATGTGCAACAACAATTTCATAATTTAAATCAAACTTATTATCATTTCTTATATTATTTAATATATCTAACATACAAATAGAATCTGGTCCTCCAGAAACACCAAGAACCAGCTTATCTCCATTTTGTATTAAATTATATTTTTTTATTGTATTTAAAACTTGTGACAAAAGTGGCATATTAATCATCAAACCTTCTTTCAAGATTAACAAATTTTGTATAACTTCCAAGCCAACCAAGATCTACTGTTCCTGTAGATCCACCTCTATGTTTAGCTATAATAACTTCTGCTATATTCTTTTTTTCACTATCTTCGTTATAATAATCATCTCTATATAAAAACATAACAATATCAGCATCTTGTTCTATTGCACCTGATTCACGAAGATCAGATAACATAGGTCTATGATCTGGTCTTTGTTCTACAGCTCTTGATAATTGAGAAAGTGCTATAACTGGAACATTGATCTCTTTTGCTAAAATTTTTAATGATCTACTTATTTCAGATATTTCTTGCTCTCTACTACCATTTCTTTTATTACTTCCTTGTACTAATTGTAAATAGTCTATTACTACCATTCCAATGTTCTTTTCTAATTTTAATTTCCTACATTTAGCTCTTATTTCAGTTATTGAAATACCTGGTGTATCATCCACATATATTCCTGTTTCTGATAATGGTCCTATTGCTTCAGCCAATTTTGACCAATCTTCATCTTCTAACTTTCCTGTTCTAACTTTATTACTGTCTACCATTGCTTCACTACATAATATTCTGTTTACCATTTGTTCTTTTGACATTTCTAAACTAAATATTGCTACTGGCGTATTTCCTCTTAATGCTGCATTTGTTGCTATATTTAAAGCAAATGCTGATTTTCCCATTGCTGGTCTTGCTGCTATTAATATTAATTCTGAACCATGTAATCCAGCTGTTCTGTAATCTAAATCTGAAAATCCTGTTGGAACCCCAGTTATATGACGTTTTCTATTATATAATTCTTCTAATTGTGTGAAACTATCTACTAATATGTCTTTTATTGGTGTATATCCTTTTTGATTTTTATTCTGCATTATATTAAAAATCTTCTTTTCTGCTCCTTCCATGATGTCTTCTACATCTTCTGTTGGATCATATCCCAATTCTATTATTTCATTTGCTGTTTTTATTAAGTTTCTTAATGTTGATTTTTCTTCAACTATTTTAATATATTTCAAAGCATTTGCTGTTGTTGGTACTTTTTCAGGTAATTCTGTTATATATTCGAAGCCTCCCACTTGCTCAAATTTGCCCATTGATTCTAGTTCAGCTTTTACTGTTATCAAATCTATTGGTTCTGCTCTATTATATAAATTCATCATTGCTTCAAATATTATTTTGTTGTCTTCTCTATAAAAGTCTTCACTTTTTAAAAATTCTATACTACTTGAAACAGCCTCTTTGTCTGTAAGCATACTACCTATTACTGCTTGTTCTGCTTCTATATCATTTGGTGGTATCTTCCCAATATCCATATTAATCACTTCGCTTTACTTTTTTTATAAAACTTATTCTGATGTTACTAGTCAGCCTTAATTAAAACAACTTATTAAAATCATAATAATATTAATCTGAAAAAATGAGTTCAACAGTGAGTCGTTATTCACTTTAATCCATCATAGTGTGTATCTTTATTTTGAATTTTTAGTATCTTAAATGCCTTTAGAACAAAAGAGGCATAATTAAATTTTTTTACCTTTTAGATTACTTTTCATGCCTCGTTTTTGTTCGTGTGCCAATTTTACGCATGTAAAATTGTGTACAATATTTTATGTTATAGGAAAATCTTTGATTTTTCTATAACGGAATTTTTGAAGATTTATATTATTATGTTTTATCAATACTCTTTCAAAGGTTGACTAATAACATTCTGATATTATATCAATTTTTACTTTTGCAATTACACCCTCATATAATTTTATATCTATATTAAAAGTACCTAATGTTTTAATAGCTTCTTTTAAATCTATTTTCTTTTTATCAACTTTAATATTATATTGTGTTTCTAAATTTTCAGCAATTTCTTTTGACGATACCCCACCAAAGATTTTTCCATTTGCTCCTGATTTAACTTTGATTTTTAATAATATTTTTGATATTCTTTCTGCTAATTCCTCTGCTTTCTCTTTTTTTTGAGATTTTTTAAATGCATTTGAGTCTTGCTTTGCTTTCAATTTGCTCATATTTTCAGCATTGGCTTCAACAGCTAAATTCTTTGGGAATAAAAAATTTCGTGCATATCCATCAGATGCATTTATTACTTGATCTTTTTTTCCTACACCTTTTATATCTGATTTTAAAATAACCTTCATAATACCTCCTTACTTTTATTTATATATTAGTTTTCTATCTCTGTAAAATACTCATCTATACGAGTAATCAATTCTTGTTTAACTTCTTTAATCGTCTTACCTTCAACTTGAGCTCCTGCAAGAGTAATGTGACCTCCTCCACCTAACTTTTCTAAAATAACTTGAACGTTTATATCTCCTATAGAACGTCCACTAATAGTTATTTTATCTCCTGTATCGCCTAAAACGAATGATGCTGTTACATCACTAATTGTTAATAATTCATCTGCTGCTTTTGCACATAACAACCCTATATCTTTACCCTTATCCTGATTACAAATTGCTATTGCTATTGAGTTATTAACTATTTCTGCACTTTTTACTATATCTGCTATTGTATTAAATGATTCTAAATCACTTTGGAACCATTTTTTTACTTTAATTATATCAACACCACTTTTACGTAAATATGCTGCTGCTTCAAAAGTTCTTACTCCTGTTTTATAAGTAAAGCTTTTTGTATCCATCATTATACCTGCATATAAACTTTCTGCTTCTATCTTTTTAAGTTCTACATTCACATTAGTATATTGTAGTAATTCAGTTACTAATTCCGCTGCAGATGAAGCATATACTTCTTGAAATGTTAATGTTGCATTTTCAATATAATCTGCACTTCTTCTATGATGATCTATTATTACTATTTTACTAGCCTTTTTTAATAGTTCTGGAGATTCAACATATGATGTTTTATGTGTATCAACTACTACAATTAAAGTATCTTCATCTATATTTTCTTCTGCAACCTCTTTACTTATTAACATATCTTCATATTCAGGTTCTTCAAATAAACTTTCTCTGAAATTTTTTAATGTTGGAGTATTACTTGTAACTATATAAGCATTTTTTCCTAAACACTTAGTTAAAGCATAAATACCTATACTAGATCCCATTGCATCAATATCAGGATTTACATGTCCCATTATCATTACTTTTTTTGATTCTTTTATTAAATTTTCTAATGCATGTGCAACTACTCTTGCCTTTACTTTTGTCCTTTTTTCTACTTCTTGTGCTCTTCCACCAAAAAACTTATATATATCATTTTGTCTAATTACAGCTTGATCTCCACCTCTACCAAGTACTATATCCATAGCTGTTTGTGCTGATTTATATTTCTCTTTATCACTTTGTCCTTCATTTGATATTGCAATACTTAAAGTAAACTGAATTTTTTGCTTTGGATCTACTTCTTTTATTTTGTCTAATATACTAAATTTATCTTCTTTTATTTTATCTAAATATCTTTGTTCAAAAATATATACATATCTGTCTCTGTCAGATTTTATCAAAACACCATTTGTTTCATTTGTCCATTCATATATGTTTTTATCTATCTCTGCCATATATTGTGCTTTTTCTTCACTCTCTAGCATTTGCATGTTTTCTTCGTAATTATCTATCATAATAATTCCAACACATGATTTTGAATTATTATATTCATTTTGTAATTTTATATTTTCTGTTTCATCAATAAAATATAAAATTGCCATATATTCATTTTTTTGAGATTTACTATATCTTTTAGAATTAACAAATTTACCAACCATTCTATATGTTTTCTTATTTACTTTTACAGTTTTCAATATATTTTTATCATTATTTTGAATTTTATCTTTTATTTCTTCTTTAATTTCAAATATTAAATCATTTATAAATGTATTAGTGTCTATGTTTGCAAATTCTGATGCAAATTTTGAACTTTTCCATACAACATTTCCATCTGTTTCTAATATTATTAATGGAAATGGAGAATTTATTAAGCTTGTTTTTGCTGCTGAATCTACTGTTAATGTTAAGTCTTGTAGTGTTTCTGATATTTCACTTTTTCTTTTATTGTTTGCAAAATATGTATATCCTAATATTAGTATATATATTAATATTGATGGCACTATCCATCTTATATCTTGCACATTTATTAATAATAAAAGTATCAATATTATTACTAAATATATTTTTGTTCTTGATACTAAATTATCAAATATTTTCTTATTATTACTATTTTGCATAAAACGTTCTCCTTTTACCATTCTATTTTACCCTCAAATACCTCATTTGTCAAGTAAAAATGTCCAAAGGGGATGTTTCCTTTTGGACATTTTATTACACATTAATAGTATTCAATTTAATTTTTTTAGCCTCTTCTTTTCTTATTGCAATAATGCTACCTCTAACAATAAAAGCCCTTGGATCATTTGATGGACTAACTAAAATTGGAACAATCTTTGTCCCTTTTACTAATCCCAGATCCAATAGCCTTCTTTTTATATTTGTATCACAATCTATACTCTCTATAATACCTTCTTTATCTAATTCTAATTGATTTAAATTTATATTCTGATCTTTCATATAATATATCATCTCCCTACTATTTATAAAATCAGGCTCATAATGTCTGACATATGATATATTATATTATATTTTGTCGTTTTTTTAATGTTACTAATTATTTAATTACAATTTTTTATAGATATTAATTGTTATTTCTATGTTGATGATCTCTTATAAACATTTTTGCATCTCTATCCATTTCATCAGCAACTTTTTTTATAACATCTTCATTAATAACTCCACCATTATTTTCTATTTCTCTATTAAGTTTTTCTTTTACTTCTTCTTTATTAAATAATTCATTTACATCTCCATAGTTAAATATTTCATCAACAGCTTTACTTAATTCTATTGAATGTTCATGTGATGATGTACTTCTATCTCCATCAAAATCTTTAACATTATTAGGATTGCAGTCTTCATTTGTGTGACTTTGTATTTCTTCTTTTATTTTATCTTTCTGATACACCCCATGATTTCCATTTAATATTTTTCTTGTTTCAATAGGAATCTTTGGCGTTTGTGATGTCTCAATTTGTATTCCTACATTTTCATTTTCTTCTATAGATTTTTCATAAAGAAACATATTTACTATTCCGAAGTCATTTTCACAACCAATACTTACACCATTTGATTTTCTAGTATAAACTGTTTTATCTTTGTTATCTCTTGTCGCAGTATTATTTGCCCTTATTTTTGTTTGCTCTCTATTTGCATTATTTCCAACTGTATTATCAATTTCAAATTCATCATTTAATACTCTTGCCTCTCCACTTTTTGTCATTCCAACTAAAGAATATGTCGTATTATTCCTTGCTTCTCCAGCAGTTATTTCATCAGTTTTATGTGAATAGACTACATATATTTCATCATATTCTTGTAATTGCAACCTTTTTCCCAATGTTTCTTTTCCATCTATTAGTTTATTTAAATCCACTTTTTGTATACCATTTACTTTTATATTTTTTACCTGGTTCTCTGATAAATTATTTTCATCTTTACCTTCTTCTTGTTTTTTCTGATTCTCTTTTTTAAGTTCTTCTATCTCATTTTCACTCATTTTGTCCATCTCTTTTTCAACTTCTTCTTTTGTAACCTTTCTTCCATAATGTGCTGACAATACTTCTGCTATCTCTTCTTTTTGTAAATTATTTAAAGATGTTTCTTCTATTTCTTTACCCGATTTATTAAATAATATCTCACTCATTGCTTGCATTTTATGTATTTCTGTATTTTTAAAATTCTCGCTATATACAATCCCACTGTTGCCAATTGATGCTGCTACACATCTATCTCCTAAATAAAATTGAATAGCTTCTCTTTTATCTACTTTTCCAAAATAATCTTTTTCTTGTATATTCTTTATTACTATATATACTTCTTCTGCTACTTCTTTACCACTTTCTTGATCTATCCATTTAGCTTGTCCAATGTATTTTATATTTTTTACTTCTACTTTCTTTTTTTCATTATTTGTTTTTGCTAATTCATTTTCTATTGTATCTCTGAAACTTTCTTCCATTCTTAAAATTTCAACCTTTTCTTGATTCATTTTTCACACCTCTCCCTTGATATATTAATTATACTCTATTTAAAAATAAATGTCTATATGTCATTTTTTAAATAATGAGTTTTCAGGTTATGTCAATAACACAAATCTTAGTCTTTACACATAACATAATATATGTTAAAATATAAATAGTAATAAAGGAGTATACAATGGAAAAAACATTAGAAAAAATTTATAATGACACAGAATTTATAAACATTATAAAAGATATAATTGAAAATGACACAGTAAATCAAATGAAAATTTACAAGCAACATTATGAAACAAGCTGTTTTGATCACTGTTTGACTGCCTCTTATTATTGTTATCAATATTGCAAAAAATTTCATTTAGATTACATATCTTGTAGTAGAGCAGCAATGCTACATGATTTATTTTTATATAATTGGCGTAAACGTGAAAATGGCAGAAAAGGATTACATGCATTCACACATCCACGAACAGCATATGAAAACGCTTCAAAACTATTTAAATTAAATGATAAAGAAAAAGACATAATTTTAAAACATATGTGGCCTGTAACATTTGCTTTACCAAAATATAAAGAAAGCTACATTTTAACACTAGTTGATAAATATTGTGCTTTAAATGAATCAATTTATGAAATTAGAAATAGATTTTATCAGAAGAAATTATTTAGATATGCCTATATATTTTTATGTGTGCTATTTATTAGATTATAAAAGGAATTGGAGCCTTAAGCTACAATTCCTTTTTACATTATTTTATTCAGCCTTATTTTCTATTTTTTCTTCTTCAACAACTGGTGTTTCTACAACTTCAGCAGTTTCCTTTACATCTGTTGTCTCTACAGTTTCCTTAACTGTTTCTTCCACTTCTTGTACAGCTGGTTCTTCTAATTGTTCTTTAATAACAATTTCTTTATCCTCAATTCTTGCTCCAACCATTTCTTTAGTTTTAGCTGATTTACCAACTCTATTTCTTAAATAGAATAATCTTGCTCTTCTAGCTCTACCAACTCTAACTAACTCTACTTTTTCAACTAAAGGTGAATGAACTAAGAATGTTTTTTCAACACCTACACCATAAGATATTTTTCTTACTGTAAATGTTTGATTAACACCTCCACCTTGTACTTTTATTATTATTCCTTCAAAAATTTGAATTCTTTCCTTATTTCCTTCTTTAATTCTAACATGTACTTTAACTGTATTACCAACTTTTAATTCTGGTATTTTATCTTTTAACTGTTCATGTTCAATTGATTTTATTATATCCATTTTAGAAAATTACCTCCTTCTTATTTTGAGCGGTACCTAATCATTTGGTACTTCATTATATATCTTATCTAAAATTTTCTTATCATCTTCAGACAACTTCACTTCTTCTAAAAGATCTGGTCTTTTATCTAAAGTTATCCTTAGACTTTGTTCTTTCCTCCATTTGTCAATATTCTGATGATGACCTGAAAGCAACACTTCAGGAATTTTTTGTCCTTCAAAAATTTCTGGTCTAGTATATTGTGGATATTCCAAAAGTCCCTTAGAAAATGACTCTTCTTTTATTGAATCATCTTTTAAAACACCTTGAATATATCTACTTACAGTATCAATTAATACCATTGCTGGAATTTCACCACCTGTTAATACATAATCACCTATAGAAATTTCTTCATCAACAATTTTATCAATTACTCTTTGGTCTACACCTTCATAATGTCCACATAGAAGGATTAAATGATTGTACTTAGATAGTTCTTCAACTTTATTTTGATTTAACTTTCTTCCTTTAGGAGACATATATATGACCTTTGCTTTATCTGAATTCACAGATTTATATGCATCATACACAACATCTGGCATTAAAACCATTCCTGCTCCACCACCATAAGGAGTATCATCCACTTTTTTATGTTTGTCTTTTGAAAAATCTCTAATATTTATTAAATTAATATTTATTAGACCTTTTTCCCTTGCTTTTCCAATTACGCTTTTATTTAAACATTCAAACATTTCTGGAAAAAGTGTTAATACATCAAATAGCATAACATTCTCCCTTCGATTTACTAAATCATAAAATAAAAACTTCCCATTTTTTATTTCTATTGTATAAAATCAGTTTATGTATTATAAAATGTTCAAGAAGACTTTTAAATAAGTCCTTTTAAAATATGAACAACTATTCTTTTCTCTAGTATATCTATTTCTTTGATAACATCAGAAATCGCTGGTAATAATAATTGTTTTCCAAGTTCGTGTTTAACAACATATATGTCATTACTTCCTGTATTATAGATATCTTCAAGTTTGCCTAATAAAATTCCTTCATCAGAATATACTTCTAATCCTATTAAATCAACAATATAATATGTACCATCTTCTAATTCAGGTTCATCTTCTCTATGTATTTTTAAATATGAATTTCTTAGAAGCTCTGCTTCTTCAATACTATTTATTCCTTTGAATTTTATTAAAACCATTTCTTTATGATATTTTACTTCTTCAATTTCATATTGCTTTTTTGTCTTGTTAATTTCAACATATATATTTTTTATATTATCAAATCTTGTAATATTATCAGTAAAGGGCTTAACTTTTACCATCCCCTTTATTCCAAATGTATTTACTATTTGACCTATTTCTAAAAATTCTTGCATTATATTTACTCCAAAAATTTTTTATAAAACTTATTAAATCCGAATAATATTAATTTAAAAGTTTGCCTATTATCCTATAAATTCAATTGTAACTTTTTTATGTTGTCTACTTGCAACAGCTTTTACAACTGACCTAATAGATTGCGCAAGTCTTCCTTGTCTTCCAATTATTTTTCCCATATCTCCTTCTGCAACTTTTACTTCAAATACTACTGATTTTTCTCCTTGTAATTCATTTATTTGAACCGCTTCTTTATTGTCAACTAAATTTAGTATTATTGTTTCTATTATTTCTTTCATTTTATTTTTCCTTTCTATTTTGAAAATCACTAATATTTAAAAAAAATCTTATGTAAATTTCTAAATTATTTAGATTGTTCAATTAATTTTTTTACTGTATCTGTTGGTTTTGCTCCATTTTTTATCCATTGTTCAACTTTTTCTTTATCTAAAACTATTGTTGATGGTTTTGTCATAGGATTATAAGTTCCTATTTGTTCAATTATTTTTCCATCTCTTGGGCTTTTAGAATCAGCAACAACTATGTGATAAAAAGGTGCTCTTTTCTTTCCTTCTCTTTGTAATCTTATTTTTACCATTTTAAATTCACCTCCTAAATTTTCAAACCATATGGACGTTCTTAAATGGTTGAATTCTATTAACTTTTATATTTTTATAATCTTCAACCAATCTAAGAACGTCCCTCATTTGGTTGAATTTAATATTAATAACTATATTTTAAAATTTTTCAAAGCATTTTCATCAATACCATTCATAAGCTTTTTCATTCCACCTTTGTTTTTCATCTGTTTCATCATCTTCTGGGTCATTTCGAATGATTTTATGAATTTATTTATATCTTGCACTGTTGTTCCACTACCTTTTGCTATTCTCATTCTTCTACTAGCATTTAAAAGTTTTGTATTCCTTTTCTCCTTTTGAGTCATTGAACATATAATAGCTTCTATTTTTACAAATTCTTTATCATCTATTTTTAAATCTTTGAATTGATTCATTCCTGGTATTAATTTTAATAATGATGAAAAAGATCCCATTTTTTTCATTTGTCTTATTTGTGCTAAATAATCATCTAAGTCTAGTTCACTTTTTCTCATCTTTTTTTCTAATTTTTCTGTTTCTTCTAAATCAAATGCTTCTTCTGCCTTTTCTATTACTGCTAATATATCTCCCATTCCTAAAATTCTTGATGCCATTCTGTCTGGATGGAAAATTTCTATGTCACTTAATTTCTCTCCTGTTGCTGCAAATTTGATTGGTCTTCCTGTAACTTTTTTTACTGATAATGCTGCTCCACCTCTTGTATCACCATCTAATTTGGTTAATACAATTCCATCTATTCCTACTTTTTCATTGAATGTCTCTGCAACATTTACAGCTTCTTGACCTGTCATAGAATCTACTACTAGTAATATTTCATGTGGTCTTACATTTTTCCTTACATTTTGTAATTCTTCCATTAATTGTTCATCTATTTGTAATCTACCTGCTGTGTCTAATATAATTACATCATTTAATTTTGACATTGCTATATTTATTGATTGTTTTGCAATTTGTACTACATCTTGTGATTGTTCATTTGCATATACTGGAATATTTAGCTGTGCTCCAACTACTTGCAATTGTTTAATTGCTGCTGGTCTATATATATCACAAGCTACTAACAATGGCTTTTTTCCTTGTTTTCTAAATAAATTTGCAAGTTTTCCTGCAGTTGTTGTTTTTCCTGAACCTTGTAATCCTACTAGCATGATTATTGTTGGTGGATTTGAAGTAAAATTTACTTTACTTTCTGTTCCTCCTAATAATTCTACTAACTCATCTTTAACAATTTTTACAACTTGTTGACCAGGTGTTAATGATTTTAATACATCTTGTCCTAATGCTTTTTCTTGTATACTAGATATGAATTCTTTTACTATTTTATAATTAACATCTGCTTCTAATAATGCAAGTTTTACTTCTTTTAGCATTTCTTTTAAATCTGAATCTGTAATCCTTGCTTTTCCTTTAAATTTCCTTGTTATTTCTTGCAATCTCGAAGATAGTCCCTCAAAAGCCATATATTTTCATTCCTTTCTATGGTTTTTCTATACTAAACAATTCAACTCTTTTTTTACTGTTTCTAAAATATTAGCAACTTTTTTATCAGATGAATCTTTTTGTATTTTCGATAATTCTGATAAGACTTGTTGTATCTTCTTTTCTTGATTCGACATCCTTTTCATAAATGATAACTTTTCTTCATATTTGAAAAGTTTTTTCTCCCCTTTCTTAATTATGTCTCTAACAGCTTGCCTTGTTATTTCATTGTTTTCAGCTATTTCTGATAATGACAAGTCGTTATTATAGTAGTCATTTAAAAATTCATATTGCTTTTGTGTTAATAATTTTCCATATAAGTCACATAATATACTTATTTTTACTTTTTCATCCATAACTACTACCTCTTTTATAATGTAATGCTATTATACTTTACACCTTTTTTACAAATTTGTCAATAGTTTTATTCTATCTTTTTATTGAACGTAATTTTTTGCCTACATAAATTTTACACTAACTTATAAATTTGATTATATAAAAATGTATATTTTTGTAAAAAACAAAACTTAAAGTTTGTTAATTTTCACAAAAATTAATGTATTACTAGACATGCAAATAAGTTTATAGTAAAATATTAGAAAATACAAAAAACATTAAAATAGAAAGGACAAAACAAATGGAAAGTTTACCATTATTAATTAGATATTTAATCACATCAGTAATTGGAATGATTCCAATTATTGAATTAAGAGGAGCAATTCCAATAGGAGTATTTACATTTCACCTAAACTATTTAGAAGCATTTTTATGTAGTTTTATTGGTAACATATTACCTGTATACTTTATAGTAAAATACATAAGGCCACTATTTGACTTTTTTGGAAGATGGAAACCATTTAAAATTATTATAGACTGGGCCTCTAATAAAGCCTCAAAAAAGATAGAAGAAAGTAGTAGACTACAAAATTTTGCAGCATTAGGATTATTTTTATTTGTTGCAATTCCTGTGCCAGGAACAGGGGCTTGGGTTGGTTCATTAATCGCAAACTTTTTAGAAGTACCACCAAAAAAAGCCATCCTACCAATTATTGCAGGTGTATTAGTAGCAGGAATAATAATATTAATCTTAACAGCAACTGCAAATGGAGGAATCCAATACTTAATGCAAAGAAATTAAAATAGAGGGGAATTTTAATTTAAAATCCCCTCTTCTTCATCTCTAATTTTATTTTTATTATCAATAAAATCTTCTAAAATCGTTTTTATAACAACAGCTATAGGAACTCCTAAAAACATTCCTAATATACCAAAATATGCACCTCCAATAGTTACTGAAAATATAACAAGCAATGGGCTTACTTTTAGTGAAGAACCTATTATTTTAGGATTAATAATATTTGCATCAATTTGCTGTAATATTATTATTACTATTGACATTACTAAAGCTTTTCCAATTCCACCTGTAATTAAAGTTATAATTATTGATATTCCAACAGCAACTATGGCTCCAATATATGGTATCATATTAAATAATCCTATTACAAAACCTAGTAATGGTGCATATCTTACATTTAATATCATCATTGCAATAGTAGTTAAAATTCCAACAATAACTGCATCTAAAAGTTGACTTGTTATAAATGAAAAAAACACTTCATTACCTTTTACAAAATATTTATCAACTGTATTATAAGTATCTTTTTTAAATATAGCCCTTGCAAATTTTCTTAAGAATGAAATAATTTGGCTTCTTTCTAATAATATATAAATTGATACTATTATTGAAACAAATATATCAAAAATACTTGAAAATATATTAATTATATTTTTTGCATACTCTAAAATCTTTTGGTTATTTGTATTTAAAAATTGCATAACATCAAAATTCTGTAATTCATTTAATGCATTTTTTACAATATCACCTTTTAAAATAGATTCTTCTGGTAATTCATTAAATTTCTGTAAAATAATTTCATAATAATTTTGTAAATTGCTGAATAACTCAATAATGCTTTGTTTTAAAACTGGAAATATACAATTTATTATTATTATAATTATTAAAACTGCCATTATATATGATATTAAGACAGCTAAACCTCTTGCTCTTTTTGATATTATCTTTATTTTTGATTTTTTGAAAATTTTCTCAAAGTTTCTACATGGTATAAATAGTATGTATGCAATTAATAATCCTGCTAAAAATGGTCTTAATATTCTAAAAAATGTATCAAACCATTCCTTTACACTTGAATAATTGTCTAATATTTTATAAACAAGTACTACAATAATTGCAACAATTAACCATGATACTTTTTTCTTCCAATTATTTTTTATTCCTTCCACTTAAAAACTCATTCCCTTCCCTACACTTTGTTCCATTGATAGTCACATTAGTTAATTTCTAATCCTACTGGACAATGATCACTTCCCACTATATCTGAATAAATCATAGCTTCTTTTATATTTTTCTCTATACTTTTTGATGTAATAAAGTAATCTATTCTCCAACCTACATTCTTTTCTCTAGCATGTCCCATATATGACCACCATGTATAAGCATTTTCCTTTTCAGGATATATATATCTAAATGAATCTGTAAAACCTGATTCTAATAATTCAGTCATTTTTCTTCTTTCTTCATCTGTAAATCCTGCATTATGATGGTTTGTTTTTGGATTTTTTAAATCTATTTCCTTATGTGCAACATTTAAATCTCCACACATTATAACTGGCTTATTTTTGTCTAATTTTATTAGATATTTTCTTATCTCATCTTCCCAAATTTGTCTATAATCTAGCCTTTCTAATTGTCTCTTTGAATTTGGTGTATATATATTTACAACATAAAAATTATCAAATTCTAATGTTATAACTCTTCCCTCTTTGTCATGCTCTTCTTTTCCTATACCATATGAGACATTTATTGGCTTAATCTTTGTAAATATTGCTGTTCCTGAGTATCCTTTCCTTTCTGCACTATTCCAAAAACTCTCATAACCTTCAAAATTCAGCTCAATTTGATCTTTTTGACATTTAGTTTCTTGTATGCAAAATATATCCGCTTTTTCACTTCTAAAAAAGGCCTCAAATCCTTTTGTTACACAAGCTCTTATTCCATTTACATTCCATGATATTAACTTCATATCTATTCCTCTTCTATATATTTATTTAATGTAATTTATAATATTGTTTTATATAATATAAAGTCATCATGAATTTATATTATATAAAAAGAATCTTACTATTACTAAATAAGATTCTTTCGTATTATCTTCAAAATTTTTTATTTAGCTACACTAACAGGTAAATATCTTACTCCCCAAGCTAATGCTTCTGCATGAGAATTAACATATATGTCTATTTTATTTCCTGTTATTGCTCCACCTCTATCTTCTACTGTATAAGTGTGTCCATTTATATTTAGTTTAGTTCCAAGTGAAAATTTAGATGATGCTGCTACTGTTCTACCTGATGTTGCATGAGTACCCATTGCTGTTATTCCATTTGTTTTTCCACAACATTTTGCACATGAACAATATGCTGTTATTTTATATATTTCTCCTACTGAATTTGTTGAAGCAGTAGTACTTGGTAAAGATCTTGATGTTGTTTTAGATCTTGAAGTAACTGTTTTATTAACTTGAACTATTTTATTTACAGGTTCTTTAACAACAACTTCTGATAACTTTATTTTTTCTACTTCTATATCATTTTGATATTTTATTTTATATGTTATCTCTTTAATTCCATCTTGTCCTTCTTGGACTACTTTATTTGTAGTATCTGTTGTAGTACCTGTAGAATTTCTTGTTATTATTTCATAAGGTATAGCTATTTTCTCTACTACTATTTTTTCTGTTATTGGTGCATAACTTTCTAATAGTTGTTCCAATGTTGTTTCTACACCATTTTCTGAAACTTTTGCAATTTGCACTTCATTATAAGATTTATCAACAATCTTTATTATATTCCCTGCAGAAACTTCTTCATCTAAATCAGGAGTTGTTTTTTGGTTTTCTTCTAAAATTATATTATTTTCTTGTAAAATTTCAGATACATTTCCTTTAGACGTTAATACTGTTAATTCATATCCATTTTGTAATATTATCTTTATATCTTTTAAATTTGTATTTACTGCCATAACGCATATACCTGATATTAATATTAAAATTATACTTACACATATTATTTTCATTATTGAAACTGAAGCTTTTTCTTCTCTTTTCATAAAAATGCTTTTCCTCCTTTTGTGACAATCAGATTATAATATACTTTATTTTTTTTGTCAAATTTATTTAAATTTAGATAGTGTAAAATAGTTTCATTTTTTATAAAACTATATTAATCCTGTCCAATTAATAAACCTTACTATATTATATGCAACTTTTTTAGTTTAAGAACAAAATGAGCATGATTAAAAAACGTTAACCTTTTAGATTAATGTTATTGTTACCTGCGAATACTAACTATATTGTTTGCAAAAAATCAAAACTTAAATAAAAATATTGTTATCAAAAAAAATATATGATAAAATAGTTTATATATAATTGTATGTAATAAAAAAGGAGGAATTAAAAAATGGGATGGATTATATTAATAATAGTTGTATTAATAGTTATTGCAATAATATCACTTTATAATAGTTTAGTATCATCAAAAATGAAAGCAGAAAACGCATGGAGTCAAATAGATGTACAATTACAAAGAAGATTTGACCTTATTCCTAATTTAGTAGAAACAGTAAAAGGATATGCCTCACATGAATCTGAAACATTAAAAAAAGTAACAGAATTAAGGACATCATGGGCTAATGCAAATACAATATCTGAAAAAGCCAATTTAGACAATCAACTTTCAAATGCATTAAAAACAATAATGTCTGTTTCTGAAAATTATCCAGATTTAAAAGCTAATCAAAATTTCTTAGATTTGTCAGAAGAGTTAAGAAATACAGAAAATAAAATTTCATTTTCAAGACAGTTTTATAATGATAGTGTAACAATGTACAATGAAAAATTACAGATGTTCCCTTCTAATATTATAGCTAACATGTTTCATTTTACTGCACATGATTTATTTAAAACAGACAGTGAAGAAGCAAGAAAAAATATAAAAGTAGATTTTGGAAAATAGAACTTTTTTTGAAAACTAATATTATAATAGCTCATATATTTATTTTCAAAAGGAAGTAGGTAAATTATGTTTAAAACTAGTAAAAAAAATAAACTTGAATCTACAATAATAATATCAATATTTATAATAGTAATAACACTAATTGTTTATTATGTTTGTAATGCTTTACAACTTGGAAACTTTTCAATAGTTATTGCATTAGCATTTTCAATAATTACAGCTTGGAGTTCATATTATTATAGTGATAAGATTGTTTTAGCCTCTTGCAAAGCGAGACCTGCAACTAAATCTGAAGATTTAAAACTTGTAAATATTTTGGATGCATTAATGGTAACTGCTGGACTACCTAAAAAACCTGATTTATATGTCATTGAAGATGAACAACCAAATGCTTTTGCTACAGGTAGAAATCCTGAGCATTCTATTATTTGTGTTACAACAGGTTTACTTGAAAAATTAGATTATTATGAATTAGAAGGTGTAATTGCTCATGAAATGAGCCATATAAAAAATTATGATATACTTCTAAGTGCTGTTGTATCTGTATTTGTAGGTTTTATTGTTATGATTTCAGATATATTTTCTAGGACATTATTTTGGGGTGGATTAAAAGATGATAGAGATAATGATAATAGTAAGGCAAATGGAATTTTAATGTTATTAGGTCTTATCTTTTTAATATTATCTCCTATATTTGGAACCTTAATGCAACTAGCTCTTTCTCGTAAAAGAGAATTTTTAGCTGATAGTACTGCTATTGAATTTACTCGTAATCCTGAAGGTCTAATATCTGCATTACAAAAATTAGATAGTGATCCTAACGAATTAAAAACTGCTAACTCTGCTACTGCTAATATGTATATTGTAAATCCATTTAAAAAAGTCGACAAAAATGGTAAGAAAAAAACTTCTAATATTTGGTCTACTCATCCAAGTACAAAAGACAGAGTTAAGGCGTTAAGAAATATTATATAAATGTCCAAAGGGGACTGTCCCCTTTGGACATTTTTATATTCCAAATACTCTATATGTATTTTTTCTAGTAATTTTAGCAATTTCTTCCAAAGACAAGTTTTTTGCCTCTGCAATCTTTTGAGCAACAAACTTTACATTAGAAGGATTATTTCTTGTTCCTCTTACAGGTTCTGGAGCTAGATATGGGCTATCTGTTTCAATTAGAATTTTATCATTAGGAACTAAATTTATCATCTCTACAGAATTTTTTGAATTTTTAAATGTGATTGGTCCAGCAAAAGATATATAAAATCCTAATTTTACCGCTTCTTTAATCAACTCTCTATTTTGAGGACAACAATGAAATACACCTTTTTTTTGAACTTTGTTATCCTTTAAAATTTGTAATGTATCAGTAATAGCGTCTCTAGTATGAATTACAATAGGCAAATTCAATCTATTTGCAATTTTAATTTGTTCTATAAAAACCTTTTTTTGAATATCTTTATTCTCTACATTCCAATAATAATCTAGTCCTATTTCACCAATAGCAACAACTTTTTCTTTATTGTTTTTAGCTAAATCTTCAATTTCTTTTAACTCTTTCCACAGTTTATCTTCATTTTGTGGAATATCATTTGGAGAAATCCCACATGTTGCATATATATTTTTATATTTATTTGATATATCAATAGCCTTTTTTGAACCTTCTAAATTATAACCTGCTGTAATAAATTCAAAATTATCATTTTTGATAATTTCCTTTATTAGTTCTTCTCTATCTTCATCAAATTTCTCATCATTTAAATGGCTATGGCTATCAAATAATTTAAGGTCCATTTTGGGACTGTCTCCAAATGGACATCTACATAATATAGTCACATTTGCTATAGCATATTGTTTGCAGTGCGATATACTTATATCTATGTTTTCTATATTGTCTGTATTTATTCTATTTAGTTGTATGTATGGTCTTCCTTTTTCATCATTTAATACTTCAAAGTCCTTCCAACATATTGAATATTTATCATCAATATTTTGAGAAAGCGCTTTGAATATTGCTTCTTTAGCTGCAAACCTTGCTGCATAATGTTGATATTTCTGTGTCTTTTTTGACTCACAATATTCTATTTCTTTTCTTGTATATACTCTATTTAAAAAATGCTCTCCAAGCTCTTCTATACTAGACTTTATCCTATCTATTTCTATTATATCTACTCCACAAGTTACGAACATAGTTCCTCCAAAACATATATCTTTTTATATAATAAATCAAATTATTTTA
>CAPNAQ010000017.1 GCA_948663505.1 uncultured Clostridia bacterium
ATTTAATTAAATATTTAAACTTATATGTTAGATTTTTAAGGAGATGATTTTTTGGAAAAATTAGGAAAACAAACAATAAAATTTAATAACCCACCAACAATACTAGAATGTGCTTCAATTGTTGGACCAAAAGAATCAAAGGGACCACTAGCAAAATATTTTGATCAGACATTAGATGATGAATTTTGGGGTGAAAAAACATGGGAAAAAGCAGAAAGTAAAATTATAAAAGAAACTGTAAATACTGTTATTAGTAAATCTGGTGTACCATCTGATAAAATAGACTGTTGTTTTGCTGGAGATTTACTTAATCAATGTCTTTCCTCAAGTTTCGGACTACGTGAATTAAATCTTCCATTCTTTGGAGTATTTGGTGCATGCTCAACATTTGTTGAATCTATGATGTTAGGTTCAATTTGTATAGAAGGATTTGCTGAAAATGTTTTATGTGCTACATCTAGCCACTTTTGTAGTGCTGAAAAACAATTTAGATTTCCACTTGAATTAGGAAACCAAAGACCACCATCTGCACAATGGACAGTTACAGGTTCTGGTGCAGCAATTCTTACTAAAAATGGACAAGGTCCTTATATTACTCACATAACACCTGGAAAAATTGTTGACATGGGAATTAAAGATGCTAATAATATGGGTGCTGCAATGGCTCCTGCATTTGTAGACACTTTAATATCTCACTTTAAAGATACAGGTAGAAATCCAAGTTATTATGATGCAATAATAAGTGGTGATTTAGGTCATATTGGAAAAGAAATTGCTATTGATATAGCAAAATCGCAAGGATACAATATTAAATCAAATTATAATGACTGTGGTGTTTTAATATTTGATAAAGCCTCTCAAGACACACATTCAGGTGGAAGTGGATGTGCTTGTTGTGGAACTGTATTTTCTGGGTATTTATTTAAACAATTAAAAGAGAAAAAATTAAAAAAGATATTACTAATTGCCACAGGAGCATTAATGAATTCAACAAGTTCTCAACAAGGTGAAAGCATACCTGGTGTTGCACATGCAATCAGTATTGAATTATAAATGTCCAAACGGGGACTGTCCCCATTTGGACGTTGGCATAATAATAAAGGAGGTTTTTATTTATGGATATAGATTGGTCTGTTGTTTTTAATTGGATGTCACTTTTAAAGTGTTTTGTTGTAGGTGGATTAATTTGTGTTATTGGACAAATTTTAATCGATAAAACTAAATTGACACCTGCTAGAATTTTAGTTATCTTTGTTACAACTGGTGCTATTTTAGGAGGGCTTGGTATTTATAAATATATAGTTGATTTTGCAGGTAGTGGTGCTACTGTTCCTCTTACAGGTTTCGGATATAATTTAGCTAAAGGTGCTATTGAAGGTGTTAAAGAAGCAGGTCTAGTTGGTGCATTTACAGGTGGTGTAAAGGCTGCTGCTGGTGGTATTGCTGCTGCTGTGTTCTTTGGATATTTAGCTTCTCTTATTTCTAAACCTAAAATGAAAAAGCAATAAAAAAAAGAGCTTATGCTCTTCTTTTTATGCTTTTTTTGCTATTTCAGCTATTTCTGCAAATGCTTTTTCATCACTTACAGCTATTTCTGCTAACATTTTTCTATTTATTGTAACATTAGCTTTTTTTAATCCTGCTATCAATTTGCTGTATGTTATTCCATTCATTCTTGCAGCTGCATTAATTCTTGCTATCCATAATTTTCTAAAATTACTTTTTTTGTCTTTTCTTCCTACATATGCATATGATAATGATTTCATTACTGCTTGATTTGCATTTCTAAATCTATAATGTTTTGCTCCATAATATCCTTTTGCTTGTTTTAATATTTTTTTGTGTCTTGCTCTTGTTGTTCTAGCTGTTTTTACTCTTGCCATATTAATAACCTTCCTTTCTTTTCGCTTTGCTATATTTAATTTTTATTATCCTCCATATGGTAATAATTTTTTTATTGTATTTTCACAAGTTTTACTTGCATAAGCATTTTGAACTTTTCCAGATTTTTTTTGTCTTTTTGTTTTATTTGCTAATAAATGTCTTCTATTAGATTTTGTTCTTTTTACTTTTCCTGTAGCTGTTAATGAATATCTTTTTTTAGCAGCTTTGTTTGTTTTTAATTTTGCCATGAGTTTTCCCTCCTTAAAAATTATATATATTGTAACAACATAAATCTTGTTTAGTTGTACTTTTTACTTTTTAATATTGTTTTTACATTTAACAATTATAATTCTTCAAAATGTAAAAATAAAAATTTTTGCTAATTTCCTTTTGGTCCTAATATTATAAACATATTTCTACCTTCTAATTTTGGTTGTTTTTCAACTATTGCAAAATCTTCTAATTTTTCTATAAATTTATTTAATACTAGCTCTCCTGCTTTTGAATTATTGACTTCTCTGCCTCTAAATCTTACTGTTATTTTTACTTTGTTCCCATCTTCTAAAAACTTTCTTGCATTTTTTGATTTAAATTCAAAGTCATGTTCCTCAATGTTAGGTGTAACTCTTAATTCTTTTACTTCTAATACTTTTTGCTTTTTCTTTGCTTCTTTTTCTTTTTTTGCTTGTTCAAATTTGTATTTTCCATAATTCATTATTTTACATACTGCTGGTTTTGCATTTGGTGCAACTAATACTAAATCCAAATTTTTTTCTATCGCTCTTTCAAGAGCTTCTTTAGTTGAAATTATTCCTAATTTTTCACCATTATCTCCTATTAATTGTACTTCTTTTTCTCTTATTTGACCATTTATTGGTAATTCTTGTTTTATATTAAAACACCTCCATAAATTTTCTGTGTAATATTTTTAAATTAATTTTTATAATGTAACAAAAAAATTGACTTTTGTTACAAGTCAATTACACACAAATAAAAATAGTTTATACTATTATTTTATTTATTTTTTCTAACCATTTGCTTCACTCATCGTCATCTAAGATCTTTGTTTACAGAATTTATTTCATAAATTCTGCATAAGATATCCATAATTTGCTTTGCTCAAATGGCTATCTTAATCTCATCTGTCAAATTGCTTTGCTAAGGTGAGAAGTAATAACTTCTTCTTGTAACTATTGACTATTATACCATAAAATTCTTTTTTGTCAATAGTGTTTCTATATTTTGTTTGTTTTAGGCTCTTGGATGAGCTTTTAGATAAATATTTTTTATTCCTTCATCTTGAAATTGCATATATACTTGTGTTGATGATATATCTGAATGTCCTAACATTGTTTGAATTGATTTTAAATCTGCACCATTTTGTAATAAATGTGTTGCAAATGAATGTCTTAATACATGTGGTGTAATATCTTTTGTTATATGTGCTTGTTCTTTATAATATTTTATTATTTTCCAAAATCCTTGTCTCGTTAATCTTTGCCCATTTACATTAACAAATAATGCTTTTTCATTATCATCTTTTAATAATATCTTTCTTGCATGTTCTGTATATTCTTTTAATGCTTTTATAGATAATTTTCCTAATGGTATAACTCTTTGTTTATTTGCTTTACTGCAATTTACACATTTATTTTCAAAGTCTATATCGTCTATATCTAATGAAATTATTTCTGTTACTCTCATTCCTGTAGCATATGCAAATTCTAACATTGCTTTATCTCTTGTTCCTTTTAAATCTACATCTTTTGGTTGTTCTAATAATAGTTCTACTTCTTTAGATGTTAATACACTTGGTACTCTTTTTTCTACTTTTGGTGATTGTATATTTCTTGTTGGATCTTTTTTTACTTTTCCTTTTTTTATCACATATTGATAAAATGATCTAATTGATGCTATACTTCTTGATATTGTTGAGTGTTTCTTTCCTAATTCATCTAATTCTGTAATATAATCTTTCATTAATTCTTCATCTACTCTATTATATGGAACTTCACATGTTTCTATATATCTTCTAAATTGTTTTAAATCTCTCTTATATGATTGTAATGTATTATTTGATAATTTCTTATCATTATCTAAAAATTCAAAAAAAAGTTTTAATTGTTTCTCCATTTTAATTACCCCTATATCAATATATTTATTATTTACATAAATTATATATGTTATATCAAACTATTTGAAAAAAGTAAATAGATTTTAGAAATATTTTATAAATTTTTTCAGTAAATTCGTAGATATTAAAATTTCTATAAAAGCAGATATACATAAAAGCAATAACATAACTATTGAAAAAATAGTATGTCTTAATACTTCTATTTTTACATTTTCTTTCTTTCTATCTTTTACAATAGATTTATATAATTTAAAACCACTAACTGCTATTGCAATAATTGCTGGTATAAATATTAAGTTTTGTAATAATAAAGTTGAAAATACAAATAATATTCCTTTTTGAAATCCCATTATTACTATTATTGTAGAAATTGTATATCCTAAACAAAAACCTCTATATAATACTATTCCAAATACTACTGGTATTCCAATTACTGTTGTGCCAAAAAACCATAAAATTAATGCTAATACTATATTTTCTATTAATGACGTTTTTAATAATATTATACTTTGTAGATTTTCTGTGTTTTCTACTTTTTCTATAAAGGTATTCATATATGTTGATATTTCTGATATTTGCGATTCTTGAGTATTATTTATAAACATTACACCTAAAAATATTCCTATTATAAATATTAATGTGACTAATATATATTCTCTACTATTATTTTTAATATGTTCTAAAACAATCTTTTTAATATTCACTCTTTTATTTTTGCTCATTTAAAAACTCCTTATCAAAACACATTTATACATAATGTGTATTCAATAAAGAGTATTTTAGAACTATAATAATGTCCCCTTTGGACATTACTTTGGATACTATATTATTTTACCATAAATTCCTCCACCACCTGACTGTACTTTTGCATTTCCGCTTCTTGCTCTTTCAATTGCATTTGCAACTTTTTCTCCAACAACTGCTTCTATATCATCTTTTGATAACTTATGTAAAATATTCATTTCTGTCTCAAAAGTATGTAAAAGTTTTTCTATTGTTTTCCCTCCAACACCTGGTATAAATCCAAGTGGTACTTGATATATATATGGTGGTCTATTCTCAGGGCTTTTAGTTTGTTTTTTATCTTTTATTAATTCTATTCTATCAAAAACTCCAAATGTGACTTTTATGCTTCCACATTTAGGACATTCTGAAATTGGTTCTTTTGTTTCTATTGTATTATTACATTCATCACAATAAGTTCTATGATATTTTCCAAGTTTTGGGTCTAATCCATAATTTGCAATTATTTTTCTACCTTCTTCATTTTTTAATGCTTTTACTACTTCTTTAAATGATATATCTTCTACTTGCATTTTATTATATTCTCTTGCTATTTTAGGTAATGAATGTGCATCTGAGTTTGTTAAAAATGTTTTGTTTTCTAATTCTGATATTTCATCTGCTAAATATGTGTCTGAACTTAATCCTAATTCTACTGCAAATATCTTATCATATTTTTCTTTAAATATATATTGTAGTCTATCTACACAATTTCCATAATAGCTTTTAAATGGTGTAAATATATGTGCTGGTATTAATATTCCATTGTATTTTTCTACAATATCTATTAATTCATATCCCGATAAATTGGATCTTTGTGTACTTAGTGTGATGTTTTTTATATGTTTACTCATTTCTTTTGAAAATGCTTTTATGTCTTTTAAATATGGAAAAAAGCATACATTATGTGCTGCTCCACTTTTTCCATTTCTTCCTTTTTCTGATGTTTCTACTTCACTTCCTAATAATATACATACTTTGTCTTTATATATTATTCCTCCATCTTTTAATTCATAGGCTTCTCCTGTTTTTAAAAAATTCTCTATATCTTCTATTACATATGGTGAAGCACAATCTATTATTCCTACTACATTGATTCCTTTTCTTTCTTCACATTCTTTTGCTATGTTTGCAAAGTTTAAACTTTTTGCTGCTGTTATTTTTATAGGTTTTCCATTTTCTGATCTTCCAATATGTACATGTAAGTCTGCGAATATTTCATACATTTTTATCACTCTTTCTAATTTTGTGCCTACTAAATTATAATTTCAACATCATTTCCATCCATTAATTCTCCCAGCATTTCTTGTCCTAAGTTTTCACTTGTTTCTCCTTTTCCTCCTAATAACTCATGTTGTGTATTTTTCGTAAACATTGATTTATTATCTTTATCTTTAAATTTATCAATTGCTAAATATACAAGATTTTCAAATTTTCTTAATAGCCCACCTATGTTTTTACTTAATGAATATTCTTCACATAGTTTTTTTAATGCTCCTAATGGTGTCCTCTTAACATATCCCATTTTGTCATTCATTAAACTTCAACCTCCTCCATAGCATTTACAAATTCTTTAAACTTTTCTAAAAATCTGTTTTCTTTTCCTTTTAAATTTTCTTCTTCTAATTGAATTAATGCTTTCTTTGGTGCATATCCTGCTCTTTCTGGCCTGTCTAATAACATTCCTCCAAAATTATCAACTAATTCTATTACATCACTTTCTGGCTCTCTTGGTTCACTTCCACTATATCTATTAACTTGCTCACATATTCTACAAAATTTTTCGTCAAATCCTAATGTTGCAAGGAATTCTGCTCCTCTCTTTGCATAACTATGCAGACTTTCTAAACTTTGTGGCCCATCTATTTTTTTACAGTTGCATACTAACATTGCTGTTAATACTAAGTTTTCATCAACATCTATTTCTGAATATTTTAAAAACATTTTTGCTATTTCTGCTTTAAATATTATTGTGTTGTTAAAAAATATCATTATTCCTTTTTTTTCTTTTAATAATCTTTGTAGTCTATTTAATATGTCCATTTTTCCTATTAAGTCTTGCTCATTTAATAAATAATCTGCTAATGTCTCCATATCTGCTCATCTCCAACTTTTATTTTTCCCTATTTTTATTATAATTTAACAGATATTTTTTTGCAACACTTTTTATAAATGTAATCAAAATGTAATATTTATAATTGTTTTATTGCATTTCTTGCTAGTTCATCACATCTATTATTAAACTCATTATCACTATGTCCTTTTACTTTTATAAAATCGACTTTATGTTTCCTTGTTAGAGTATATAATTCTTGCCATATTTCTTTATTTTTAACTGGTTCTTTACTTGCTGTTTGCCAATTGTTTTTTTGCCAATTATATATCCATCCTTTTAAAAATCCATTTACTAAATATGCACTATCACTATATAATTCTACCTCACAATCAAATTTTAACATCCTTAATCCTTCTAATGCTGCTGTAAGTTCCATTATATTATTTGTTGTATTCTTATTTCCTCCTGATATTTCTTTTTTTACATTTTTATACATTAATATTGCTCCCCATCCTCCTGGTCCTGGATTTCCTGAACATGCTCCATCTGTATATATTATTACTTTTTCCATTTATAAAAATCCCTTCTCTTTTTATGAATATTATTATATATTAAAATTTCATAAATTACAATGATAAAGATTTTTTTATCAAATTAATTACAATGTTGTCTATATATTCCTTTTGATTAGCAATATTTTTTACTATGTAATCATCATAAAATTTTACTTTCGTATTTTCTAATGTGTATTCTTCTAATATCATATAAATCACCTCTTTAAAATTTATGAGAAAAGTATAAAAAAATACACTTAGGCTAAATTGTTTATAATTTTAATTGACATCATCATGGAACAGAAGAATTAGCACACTTAGAAATGGTTGGTGCAATAGTACACCAATTAACAAAAGGTGCTTCTATAGAAGAGATCGAAAAAGCAGGATTAGGTGCATACTATACAGATCATGGGGTGGGTTTGTAATATATCCTAATCCTGCTTATTTAATTTATATTTATTATATAATTCTTTTGTTATTATAAATCCATAATATTGCAAATATTTTAATAAGAACATATTTATTGTAATTACATTTCCTTGTGTAAATGGATTTAATTTTAATAATTCATAATGAAAATTTATAATATGATTTAATACATTTTCTTTTTCTATTTGAGAATAATCAATATTCTTTTCTTTATTAAAAATTTCAAATAAATTTCTTTCTATAATATCACTTCTGTAATTGCCAGCAAAATCATAAATATCTTTAAATAATTCTTTATGAATGCTTTTTAATGTTATTGGACTAAATCCAAAACTTTGGCTACTTAATATAAGTACAATTCTATTTATTATTATAGAGTTGTCCAATTCTTTTGTTAAATGGAAAGCAATATCTCTATAAGTGTTCTCATATAATGGATTGATTATCTCTTTTTCAATAATATATTCGTTTTTCATTACTTTAAATCTCCAACTAATTTTTAATATCTTCTAAACATTTAAAAATTATATTTACTAAATCTGTAGTATCAATAACTGATTTTATACTTGCATTTAATAATTCGGTTGATGATACTGAATTAAAGTTTAAGTAATAATTGTTTTTTAAAGCTAATTGTCTTATAAATTCTCTTGTAGTTCTACCATTTCCTTCACGGAAAGGATGTAGAACATTTAATTCGGCTGTGTAATAAGCTAATCTTTCAGCTAATGACTGTTTATCTAAATTTTGCAAATAATTCTCGCTTTTTAAATTATCTAATAATTTATTTAATTCACTTTCTATATATTCCCATTCAGCAAATCTAAAATTATCTTTAGCAATATTTTCTGTTCTAAATAGTCCTGCAAATAAATATATTTCATCAAAAAGGAATCTGTGTATATTTGAAAAATGGGTTATGTCAAAATTTCCACTAATTCCTTGTTTTTCAAAGCTTAATAATTTTAGGGCAACTGTTGTTTTTTCGTATTCCTCAAGTAATTTCGAGTCTTTTATATCTAATTTATTTACTAAAGTATTAGTTCCTTCATAGCAATATATAGAATTTCTTGCTTCATACATAAATTTTTATACCTTTCTTAAAATCATATCTTTTATTAAATTCATAGCTTCTTCCATTGATATTTTATCATCAGCAAAGTCTTCTAATAATTTAATATCTGAATTGCTTAATTTTTGATTTTCAACAGCCATAGTAGCTTTTATGTTGTTTATTATTTTATTTTTTTCTTCTCTTGGCATACTAATTGCCTCCTTTTTTATTTAATTCCGACTACTCTTTTATTATACCATAAAATGCTTTAAATTCCTATACTTTTAGCCATTTTTGTTAACAAAATTTTGCCTAAAAATTCCAATGAATTACAACATCTTGTGAATTTGTTTTTTTGTCTGCTCTGCAAATTTCATCTGTAACAGGCAAAGCCTTAACAGCTGAAAATTTTTCTCCAATTTCAATATAATCTATAAAGCTATTTACAATATCATAATTAAGTTCTTTGAAATCCTTAAAGTGATTAATTATTTTTTCTTTTTGTTCTTTTATAAATTTACTGTTTAATTCTTTTTCTTTTAGATTAGATAAATCATTTTCGACTTTTGTTAGTTCTTTTTGTTTGCTTGACTTATCAAATAGGAAAGAGGAGTTTAAATCCTCAAATACATCTTCTGGAACTTTTCCATTTACCTTGTTTAAATACAATTCTTTTATTGCTTTATTAATGCTTTCCATATCTTTAGATAAAGTTTCTTTTTTGTTTTCTAGTAATTTTACTTTATCTAAGTTATCGTTTGAAACGAATAAATCATCAGAAATATTGTCAAAGTTATAAAATGTTAAAATTTTTTCTTTAATTTTTTGAGTTACTAAATTTTTAAGATTCTCATAGCCAATAGAATGTGGAGTGCAAGTTCCATATAATTTTTTAGAACTTTTACAAGAAAAATAGATATAACCTCTATCATTTTTACACTTATAAAGTTTTGTTCCACAATCTAAACATACTAGCTTATTAGCAAATATATGAACTTCGCCATTTTTACATCTTCTTGTTTTGCTTTTGAAGATTTCTTGAACTTTGTAAAATTGTTCTTTAGTAATAATAGGTTCGTGAGTATTTTCTACAATAATCCATTCTGATTTAGGTTGATTTACCATTTTTTTAGATTTGTAGCTAACCTTTTTGTTATAACCTTGTACTAAATTACCAATATAAACTTCATTTTTCAGTATTTTACTGACTGTAGATTCACACCAATAGTCAATATTTTTGCCTTGATTTTTAAAGTTAATTCCTTGTGATTGTTTATATTTAGTAGGTGTTAAAATCCCTTTATCATTTAAATCCATCGCAATTTTTGTAACACCATTTCCTTGTTCATAAAGATTAAATATTAATTTAATAACTTCTGCTACTTCTGTATCAATAATAAGTTTATTTTTATTCTCTGGACTTCTTTTATAACCATAGCACACAAAAGAACCAATATGTAATCCTTGTTTTCTTTTGACGGCGAATGTCTTTCTGATATTTTCTGATAAATCTTCTAAATACCACTCATTAACTAAACCATTAATTTGTCTTGATTTTTTATTTCCTTTATCTAATGTATCAACATGATCTACAAGGCTAACAAATCTAATATTCCACTCGATAAATTTATTATGTAGGTATCTTTCAACAATTTCCATATCACGAGTAAATCTGCTTTGAGTTTTACATAACACAATATCAAATTTATGGCTTTCGCTATCAGCTAATAATTTCTTAAATTCAGGTCTTTCACTGTCGATTCCAGAATAATCCTCATCACAGTAAATATTATAAATATCCCAGCTCCTTTCTATTGCATAATTAATTAGCATAGATTTTTGATTTTGGATACTTTCACTTTCATCATTCTCGTGAATTTTGTCATCATCTTCACGAGAAAGTCTGCAATATATAGCAACTCTCATAAGTTTACCCTCCAATCGGTAAACTACTCATTTCGTACAAGCATATTATACAAAAATAAGTAGACTTAATCAATAAAATTTTTATCAAAATTTTATTGATTAGCTTTGCATAGAATGTACACAAATTCTTTATAAGAATTTGGCACACGAACAATTAATGAGCTTTTAAAATCCTAAATGTTAAAGTTTGTATAGCTCATTATTGTTCTATAGAATTAACAAATTCATTTACAATTAGCTTATTAACAATTGTTTCTATACTTTTCACAATATCTTCTATATTGCTATTTTTATTCTTTTCTATTACATTAAAATTTACTTTTTCGCACATACAAAATCCTCCTATTTTACTGTATTCTAAAGGACTTGTATTTGTGAAAAGAAAAAAATAAAGCCCTTTGGCTTTAACATTAAAATTAATATTTTATTACTTTAGGAAAACAATAGGAAGCATTGATACTTTTATCTAACTCGAATTGTTTTTTATTACTATTATAGTTATATGCACTAGAGTTGTATTTTCTAAAATTGATTTTAGAAATAGTAGAATTTATAGATTCAATTTTTGAATCTATTGCTAATTGATATTGTAAAATTTCATATTCTTCTTTTTGTGAATGTCTAATTTCTTTTATATAAGCAATAGTTTGTTCTTTATTCTTTTGTTTATTAAATTGTTTTCTTTGTTCTTTTTCCGTTTCATATCTTTCATCTTGTTTGATAATTCTTGTAATATAACCATTATCAATGTTAAGTGCTTTTGATATATCTATAGGTCTTAAATGTTTAGTATAATACATTTGAATTATCTTATCTTTGTTTGAATCACACGTAAAATCACTCTTTTTTTCTGTCAGCCATGGTGTTTAGCTGATATTCTGCTAAATACCAATACTATATTATAATTGGATAGATAACAAACACACACCACATGGATTAGATGTATATCCATCATCAGCTGCAGGAGTACCATTTACAGCATCATATGCTGCTGTAATCATAAGGAAACCTTTTTACTTACTTTTTATATTTGAAAATACTAACTTTAAATTTATGTTTCTATTAGCGTCAAATTCGATTTTATCTATTAATTTACTCAATACCTGTTTTGTTATCTTCTCTGTATTTAAAAACTCTTCAGATAGCTTTTTGATTTGATTATAGCTTATTGTATGTTTTGATTTTTCTATTTTAATTTGCTCTTCTATTTCACAAATCTGTTTTTTATAATTTTGAATCTCATTTTCTTTTTGTTCTTTTATAGATACAAACATCTCATTATCTATTTTTGATTCTAATTTATCATTGTATGCAATTTTTATATGTTCATATAGCTTTTCAGTCTTTTTCTTTAATAAATCTTTTCTATTTTCTAACCTTATACATTCATAATTTATATTTTTTTCTAAATTTGCCATTACACTTTTTATATCATTATCATTTATATAAATGCTTTTACATTCACCTTCTATAATAGGCATAATTATATGATACAGTTTTTTACTACTTATTGATTTCGTATTTTTACACTTTTTATTACTTCCTTTATTTGCTTCTGAACATATATAAGAATTAATTTCACATATACCATTTTTTGTAGGCTTTTCCTTGTGTTTTAATGTTGATATACTTCCACATTCCTTGCAAAATATTAAGCCTTTAAAAATATCATCATACTTTCTATTTCGATTGTTTTTGAATTTATCTTTCAAAGTTTGGCATTTATTAAATGTTTCTATATCAATAATTGGACTATGTGTATTTTCTACAATTATTTGCTTTTGTATGGGATTTAAAATTCTTTCTTTTCTCCTAAAGTTAGGTTTTACAGTTTTTGCTCCTACCATTGTTCCTATATATACTGGATTACCAATTATTCTAGTAATAGTAATCTCACGCCAACCTTTATTATTAGATTTTACACCTTTTACTTTTAGATATTCTCTTGGTGGCATAATATTTCTATCATTTAAACTTTTTACAATTTCTGTTCTAGTATAACCTTTTGAATATTTATCAAAAATTTCTTCTATTACCCACGAAACTTCTTGATCTATAACCAATTTATTTTTATTATCTTGACTTTTTTTATATCCATATGGAGCTGTATTTCCTTGAAATAAGCCTTGTTTTGCTTTTGCTGTTTTTACTGCTTTTATTTTTCTTGATGTTTCTTTTGGATATAATTCACTTATTACTGCTTTAAATGATACTAAATCATCATCTTCATTGTAATAGGTATCTATGTTGTCTTGTGTTGCTGTTATAAATCTAACTTTTTTTGATGGAAAATATTCTTGATAATATCTTAAAACTATATTTGTATTACGTCCTAGTCTTGATAAATCCTTTACAACTACCATATTTACAATACCTTGTTCGATATCCTGTATCATTCTTATGAAATGTGGTCTATTAAAATTTGTTCCTGTATAACCATCATCAGAATAATGATCAATTATTTCAAAGGTATTTTGTGGCTCTCTTAATTGTAAATCCGATAGGTACTGTGTTAATATTTTTTGTTGGTTTTTTATACTTTCACTTTCTTTTTTTCCATCTTTATCATCTTTGGAAAGTCTTTCATATAAAGCAACATAGAAATGTTTGCTGTTTACGCTGTCTACTTTGTTCAATCTTGCCTCCTTCTCTTAAAGTTAGACAACCATTTAAGTCAGCCATTCGAGTAAAACGAGTTACGGATGACTTATACAACTTAAATTTTAAAATTTAAGTTGTATACCTTACATTACTATAACTAAAGTAATGTAAAATGTAAATGGTTATTTAACCTTTTTCAAGGATTTTATTTGCACAGTATTCCTCAAATATTTGTAGTATGATACTTTTTAGTTCTTGATTTCCATATTCAATTTTAATATTGTAATTCACTTTTTCCATATACATACACCTCTTAAACAAATTTCGCTTTGAGAAAATTTTTTTAATCTTGTTGTTTAATACTCATTTATTTTATTTTCGAAAAGCGTAAAAATTTGTTGACGCGAAAAATTGCTATGCAATTTTTCTGTGCAACTCTTTTAATTAATTATATGAAAAGCATTTTCATATAATTAATTAGTATTTTTTTGAGATAGGTTTATGCATAAAACCTAAGCAAATATTAAGCCATTGTCAAAATCTTTGATTTTGTGTCAATGGCTATATGCAACTGAACATATGTGAAGTTGCACACCTAAAAAAACAGAAGCCAGTTTTTCTGGCTTCTGCTAAAGATAATATTTGATAGTAATAATATATCATATTAAAATTGCAATGTATACTGCAGTATTTTGCAATGTTTTTGCATTTCTTTATGTTAATTATTAAAAACCATAATCTACAAATTGTATATTATTTCTATAATTTTCAATTGCTTCTTTTACATATGGTATAACATTATTAGGAAATTTATTTAATTCATAGAAAGATAATTCATCACATTTATTAGGTTCCATTATTGAAACATTTCCTGAAAATTTATTTGCATATAAAAAATAGTCAATACTTTCATCATTTGATTTTCTATGCATAACTTCAACTATTTTTAAATCTTCTTCATTTATATTTATTCCAGCTTCTTCTAATGCTTCCCTTTTCATAGCTGAAATTATAGTTTCATCTCCATCTACATGTCCTGCAACTATACTATAATTTCCATCTTCATAACCAGTATTATATCTTCTTAATAATAGATATTTATTATCTTTTTCAAGTATTAAGTGAACAGCCACTCTCATTTTCAATCTTGACATTTATTGTACCTCCTATTTAATAATTCCACCTGAACAATGAAGTTCATATATTAAAATGTTATCTTTATATATTTGCTCTATTCCATTAAAGTTTTCTATCTTGCCAGTTGTCTTAAAAGTATACATATAACCATTATTTTCAAATTTGCTTAACCCTCTAACTGGAATTGTATTTTTTTCTTCTCCAACTTTCATTAATGCTGGTCTTAATGCTTTATCCATTGCTTCTTCTCCAAGATAATCATCAAAAGTTACACCATAATAATTCATACCCCATATAGGAATATCATCACAATATACAATTTCTTCTCCCATAAATCTAACTCCTCCGAAGTATGTATCGTGATAAGTCATATTATCTTTTTTATACTCATAGTCTTTTGATCCATTTCTTGTTTCTTTTACTTTACTATTACTTGTATCATCTGCATAAGTTGATTTTTTTGCTTGTATTAAAAAATTTATGAATTGCTTATTTATATTCGTACTTTCTATGTTGTTATTAGAAATAAATTCTTTTATTTTTTTTCTAACAAATTCCCATCTATTCTTTATAAACATATTATTTTTATAAAGTTCTTCTATTTCATCATAACTAGCAAATTTTACCTCTGATACTTCATCATCTTGTATAATTACATTTTTTAAATCCACTTCTTGTTCTACTATATATTCATCTAACCATACATTACCAGTTTTATAATGATTAATCTTTATTGCTTTTTCAGTATTCAGCTTTATTCCAAGTTCTTCTAAAGTCTCTCGTTTTAATGTTTCTAATGACGTTTCTCCTTTTATAACCGAACCACCTGTCATTGCCCATACATTTGGTTCTAACTTTTTTTGTGGCGACCTTTTTTGAATAAGTATTTTTCCTTTAGAATTAATTATCCATACATCTGCTCCTTGATGATATATCCCTTCTTGCCACACAATTTTATCGCCTTTCTCCATTGTCTTTCCTGTTACATTTCCCTCTTCATCTAAAATGTTCCAAATCTCCTTTTTAAGTTTAATTTCTTTTATTTTATTATATACTTTATCTGCTAATAATTGATGGCTTTCTTTTGTTAAATGTACTCCATCTATTCCTGTCTGTAATCCTGTATTATCTATAAAATAACAACCATTGTTTTGAGCTATTTGTTTGTATACATCATTCATCTTTAAAGATTTTTCATAGGCTCCTTCATATTTTTCTCCACATTCTTTACTTACTATTGGTGGTGTAATTATTAATAATTTAGGATATTTATTATCAATTTGTGATTTTCTATTTAAAATAACCTTTACAAAATACTTTTCAAAAAGTTCTCCTATTTCTTCCATAGACTTGTTATAAACTTTTTTTAATTCATTTGTACCTAACATAATAATTACCAAGTCAATAGGATCGTGTGTATCTAAGCAAGGAATTAAATATTGAGAGCCATTTTTACCTTCTTTTCCTTGTCTTTTGTCATTTGATATAAGTGTTCTACTATTTAATCCTTCTTCAATAATTTCAAAATTATATCCTAATTTTTTTGCTAATATTTTAGTCCATCTTTCATTTTCTCCATATCTTTGATGGTCTGAACCTGAAATATATCCCTAAGTATTTGAATCTCCATAACATAATATTTTAATCATCTATATTTTCTCCCTTCAATATCATTTCTTCTCCTAGTCCTGCTTCACTTCTTGTAATGAATCCAAATTTTCTATAAAAATCTTCTTTTCCTTTTGAAGCTCCCAAATATACTCTTACATAAGGATTTTCTTGTTTTACTTCATTTATTTTTTCTAATAATTTATTCATTATATTTGTACCTATCTTTTTTGATTGATATTTAGGTGCTACCATTACATCTCTGATAAATATAAAAACAATTCCATATCCAATAATTTTATTGTCATCATATACTGATATTGAATATAAAGTATGTTTTAATAATTTCTTTGTTGTTTCAATATCGTATGCTCCCCATTGTACTTCATCATATAAATAATTAAATTCCTCTGCATTATTGATATTTTCCTTTATTTCTATCATATTCTACCTTTCTCTTCTAATTCTACTAATTTTTGTTAATACTATTATACTAAAATTTTTTCTTTTTGTCTTTTATATTTTGCAAAAATTATAAGGCAGGATAAGGAAAGCAGAGGATTTCCTGTCAACATATAGAAAGACAAGCTTTCTAATCCTCTGTTAATACAAAAATATTGCAGAGAATATGCAGAGTGCATACATTTCAGTGTATTTAATTTTGTCAAGTTCTCTATTTATATGTATTACAAGGATTTTTTCGTTTAAAAAATCAAATTATTTTTAGCTCTTTATAATATATTATCAATTCTTACTAATATATTTTTATCTATTAACATTCGAGCAAATTTATCATTTTCATCATCTAAATCAATTAAATCTATTTCTTTTTCAATCTCAAACATCAATAACTTGCTACTCTATAAAACTCTTTTTGTTTTATTCCTTTAATAGCAATATCTATATCTGAATTTTCATTAAAATTACCATTAACAACCGACCCAAATATAAATATTTCTGTTACATCATTTTCTTTTAATATTTTTATTGCTTTTTTAATATCTTCTTGATATTCATTTGGTAGTTCTTTTAAATTTTTCATTTTGCTCTCCAATTTATACTTCATCATTTTTAGATTTGTTTATATTTTCCGCTTCTAACAGTAATATATCAAAATCAGACAAGAATCTTTTATCTTGAATTACTTTATACTTTTCATATTCTTTTTCTGCTTTCTCATCTGCTTCTTTTTTTGATATTTTTCCTTTGCCTTCTAAAATATCATAATGTCTTATAGATAACACTGTATCAACTTCTTTTTTCCAATCTTTCATATACATTGGAATGTTTCTTTCAGCATTGTCTTCAGCTATATCAAGAAAAATATTTACTACATTATTAAGATTTTTTAATTCTATTTCAGATAAATAATTTTTAGCAATTGTTACATCAGATTTTAATATTTTCCCCTCAGGAGCTTCTTTCCATGTAGTTAATCCCATATTTTCTTTTTTACTATCAACTCTATTATAGATTATCTCTGCTGCAGTATTCTTTGTTATAGCAAAATGAAACTTATTTTGAATAGTTGCATAAAACTCTCTTGCTAAATCACTTGTTTTATCATAATCCAAACTACATTCTGCAAAAATATCTGTAATTTTTTGATAAAACATTCTCTCACTTGTTCTTATTAGTTTTATCTTTTCTAGTAATCTTTTAAAATACTCTTGATCTGATTTCCTACCTTTTAAAAATCGTTCTTCATTTAAACTAAATCCTTGTATCATATATTCTTTTAAAACTTTACTTGCCCATTGCCTAAATTTTACTGCTTTCTTTGAATTTACTCTATATCCAATAGATATAATCATGTCTAAGTTATAATACTTCGTTTTATATCTGTGTCCATTCTTTCCAATAGTCTCCAAAATGGAGAATGTTGAAACTTCTTCTAATTCCTCTTGTTCATATATATTAGCTATATGTTTATAAATCGCTTTATCATTAACATTAAATAGTTCAGCAATTGCTTGTGCATTAAGCCAAATATCCTCATTTTGTAAAATAACTTCTATATTAGTATTACCTTCATCATCAGTATAAAATATAATATTATTTTCATTTCCAATTAATTTATTATCCATATTATATCAACCTCATTTTTTATTTGTTATATGTTATCAAACATTCGTTCTTTTGTCAATTAAAATTATAATATTTTTCAAAAAATATAAAAGGAATACAAAACTGTACTCCTTTATTTAAAATTCATTAGCATATAAAGTTTCTAAAAATTCTGGCTCATATTCTCTACCTTCATAATTGCTAATTCTATTATATTTTTTATAATTTTTATTTTTACTTTTTAATACATTAACATTTTTGAGTATATCTTGTTGAACTTTTTGATAATACTCATCTTGAACTTTTTTACAATAGGTATCATCATTTTTGCGTATAGGTCTAATTTTTCTATATAAAATCTCTTTATGATTATTTTTATAGAAATAGTCATTAGAAGTATATCCTTTTTTATTTAAACTATTTACGATTCTTGATATTTGATTTTTAGTTACATCAAAAATATCGTGAAGATTTTCATTATTCAATGTACATTGTTTATGAACATTGCCATAATACAAAACAATTGAATAAATAAATTTTTCTTTATCATTTAAATTATTATCTAATAATACACTTATTGGCATGAATACCCCTTTAAATAATACTTTTTTATTAATATCTTTTATATCTACTAAAGGATATAATTTTCTTTCTTCTCTATTATTTCTAGGAACAATATGAATATACTTTTTATCTTGTAATGTATTTAT
>CAPNAQ010000018.1 GCA_948663505.1 uncultured Clostridia bacterium
AAATTATGGGGTAAAAAATGAAATTTAAAAAAAGTATAATTAAATTAATTATTATATTAGCTATTTTTATAACACAGACAATAACATGTTATGCAAATACAGAAATTCCTAATATTTCAGCAGGTAGTGCAATTTTAATTGACAGCAATTCTGAAAAAGTACTATACTCAAAAAATTCGGATCAAAAAATGTATCCTGCAAGTACAACAAAAATTTTAACAGCAATTTTAGCAATAGAACATTGTAATTTAGAAGATACAGTAACAGTGCCAGTAGAAGCAATAATGAATATTCCTTCTGGATATACAGTTGTTTCACTTCAACCTGGCGAAAAGCTTTCTGTTTCTAGTTTATTGCAATTAATGATGGTACATTCTGCTAATGATGCTGCAAATGTGCTAGCATTTCATATATCAGGTTCAATTGAAAGCTTCGCAACACTTATGAATACTAAAATTGCAGAACTAGGTCTCAAAAATACACATTTTACAAATCCAAGTGGACAACATGATAATAATCATTATACAACTGCTTATGATTTAGCAATTTTAATGAAATATTGTATGAAAAATACTACTTTTAGAAATTATGCTGGATTAAAATCTTGTATAATACCTGCAACAAATAAATATGAACAAAGAGTTTTCTCAACTACTAATGAACTTTTAATTTATGATAATAGGGAAATTGAAAGTAACTATTATTATAAATATGCAATTGCTGGAAAAACTGGTTTTACTTCAGAAGCAAAAAATTGTCTTGTTGCTGTTTCAAATAAAGATAATTTTGAATTAATTTCTGTAATATTAGCTGTTGGAGTTCTTCCTAATAATATTAGTGGAAGATTTACAGAAACAAAGCTATTATTTGATTATGGATACAATAATTATACAATTAGAAAAATTCGAGACCAAAATGCCATTGCTACAAATGTTGATATATCAAATGCTACAAAAGAAACAAAAAGCTTAGATCTATTACTTACTGATGATATTATAGCTATAATTAATCAATCCGATTTAGAAACTGAATTTACACCTGAAATAAAAATAGATGAAAACTTATTTGCTCCTATTGCTCAAAATCAAATTGTTGGTACTATTTCTTATGAAATAGAAGGTATAATATATACCTCTAAGTTATTTGCTTCTCATTCTGTTGTAAAATCTGATCTTATTACATTGATAATTCAAATTATTACGATTATATTAATACTATTTTTATTATATAAACTATTATTTGATACAAATAATAAGAATAAAAATTATTTGAATAAAAGACGAAGAAGAAAAAGAACTAATTAAATTACTTTTTTCAATGTTTTAATAATATTTAGAAAATTGGAGGTTAGAAGTTGGGATTATTAAAACTTTTAACCTCCAACCTCTAACTTGTAACTTCTAAAATAAATTATTTATCAAAATCTTTTCCAATGATTATTGTTATATCAACCAAACTAGTACTAGACTTATTATTAGATATACTTCCTGTACCTAACTTTTGTTTTATCTGGTTTAAAGATTCATCTGAAACATCTTTTTTATTAGTTATAATTGTTTTTGATATAGTAGATGTATTTCCAGTTTTTGTAACACTATATCCTGAATCTTCTAACAGTTTTTTAGCCTTATCTAAACTTTTAGAATTACCACTACCATTTAAAATCTCCACTTTTATAGATTTATTTGTATTTGCACTTTGTGTATTTGACGAATTACTTGATGAATTATTAGATGTGCTTGTATTTTGTGTATTTGTGCTTGATGAATTATTTGTTATGTTTGTATTTTGAGAATTTGAAGAATTTGTTATTGTATTTTGATTTGTATTGTCTTCTTCCAAATCACTAAAAAACATTTCCTTTATTAATTTATTAGCTTCTTGTTTATTTACTATCACAACACTTACATTATTTGTTTCTTTTAAACTTGGTGTAGTTACTGGTAACACCTCATTTTGTAAGTTTTCAATCTTAAATTCAACAGCATATGGTAAATAATCCTTTAAATATGCAACATCAAGATTTGTTTCAAGATTTTGATGTACAATATCAATTATTTCTCCTAATTTAAATATGTTACTTGCCTTTAAAGTCTGTTTTAATGTTGCAGTAATAAACTCTCTTTGTGTTCTCATTCTTCCAAAATCATTATCACCATATTCTACTGGATAACTTGAACCATCATTATTATGTCTAAAACGTAACAACTGTTCGGCTTTTTCACCATTTATTGTTTGAACTCCTTGTTTTAAATTTATGACTAAATTTTGTGTTTTATCTGTATAATACATATTTATAGGAACATTAAATTCTACTCCACCAATAGCATCAACTAATTTTATTAGTGCCTCTGTTTTTACAATTACATAATATTTTATATCTAGTCCTGTTATTTCATTTACTGCTTTAAGTGTTTTATCTGGAGTTCTATTTATATTGTATAATGCATTCAATTTTTGAGATGCTGTGGCTTTACTTTTATCTTTTCCAGTAAATGTATCTCTTGGTATGGAAAGCAGCCTTGCCTTTTGAGTATTAGGATTATATGAAGCAACCATTACAGTATCTGTCAATTCTGAATCTAAATCTGTACTAACTCCTAGCAATAATACCTTTAACTCTGGCAAATTTTTCTTTGTATTTTCATCATGTCCAACTGCTGTTGCTAAAAATCCACTTAAACCTCCTCCATTCTTATATGTTTTATATGTAAACCATGATACTACAATTATCAAAATTAGTAATATAAACAGTAAAAATTTTCTTGCCTTTCTTTTCTTTTTATTTCTTTTTCTATTTCTACGTATATTATTATCTTTATCTTTAAGTTTCTTTCCCAAAATAATCACTCCTATATTTTTTTACAGTATAACAAATAATAAAAAAAAACGCAAGAAATTTGCGTTTTTTTCACCAACTTTTCACAATTATATTACATATTGCCTTTGTTAAATAAGTTTCATCAACTCTATCATTCAGGCTAATTTCAGGATTTATATTTATAAAAATTCCAATAATAGTAATAAATATTGTAATTATTAGAAGTCCTCTTATTAATCCATATGCAAGTCCACCAACTTCATTAAATTGTTTTAAAATTGGAAGCTCTGCAACTGTATCTAATAATTTTATTACTATTGTCAAAATTATTTTTATTAATATAAATATTATTATTATTGACCCAGCATAAATTACATTTTTAGATATCGAATTTGCTTGTTCCTTAGAAATTTCACCTTTTATCTGATTTGCTACACTTTCTGTTGTATCTTGAATATATTTATTATCTGATGTTGGTGTATTTTTATCTACTATTTCATTTGTCTTTTCAATAATTATATTTTCTATCCTCTCATCTATATTAGAATTACTTATTACTACATTTGCAATTGGTTTATATACTATTAATGTTAAAATTATTGCTATTATTCCTGCAAATAATCTGGCTCCTAATTCTACTAATCCCTTTTTATATCCTAAAAACGCTGATAGTGCAACTATTGCTACTAATATTATATCAATTATAATACCCATTTTAATCCTCTCTTTCTTAAAACAAAATCAGACATTAATAACATTGTTTCTGTTTTAATCATTGTAAAGTCTGCATTTATAAATTTATAATTTCTACTTTATCTCTGTAAACAATTCCAGCGATAGAATTTGATAACACAACATCATTTATCTCTTGTTCTGCAATATATTTCTTTATAAGCCAACCACCTGTATTCAAAAATTCAACCTTTGTTCCCAAATTTAAAGCAATAACATCATTTTTTGTATATATTTCTTTCGTTACTGATTCAGTTGTATATACAACATTACTTCTATTATCAGAATTAGTAATAGTTACTAATGAATCTGCAGTAAATAAGCCTGATGATTTTTCTTCCACAACCATTGATGAATTTGATAATTTAATTGATGCAAAAGAAATTTTTTTATCTTTATAATCAACTATTTTATCAACAGATTCATCTGAATTAATTATAGTAATCTTATCTGTATATGAACATAACAATTTGCCTTTATCTTGATATTCTATATTTATTATTAAATCATTATTCTCACCCTTATAGATTTTTTTTGTTGAATTCTTTGGATTTTTACGTGCTTCTTCTATTGTCGTTATTTTTATATTTGACTGAATCATTGTTCCTGATGTATCTAATTCTGCGATAGCCAAATATTTATTATCATTTGAAATTGCTACATCAACCACTCTTGTTGTTGAAAAAAATGAATTAAATAATTCATTACCCTCATTATCAAACATTGCTATAACTGTTTTATAGCTTGTATCTACTAATGTAACAGCAACATATCCATTTTGATTTAGATTTACCTGTGCTATATTTCCATCAACAGTCTTTTCCCAAGCAATAGTTTTTCCTGTAATCAAATACAGCTTTTGACCTTTTTCTTCTGCTATTACCATATTTCTACCATTTGAATTAAATATTGGCTTTGTAATTTCAACTTGTAATTCGCTATCTTTTCTACCACTTCCATCATATATCTCTAATTTATTATTACTCAATACACTTATATACCTATTGTATGCATATATTTTTGAACTTTTGCCTTCATCTATTTCTATAGTTGGTAAATTATTTTGACTAATTTCTTTCCTTAATATATTTTTATCTATCCACATTCTAGCATCTTTATTATAAATATAAATTGCACTTACTGCTATAATCGATATCATTAATATAGAGATGATTATGATTATTACAACTTTTTTCTTATCTATTTTCCCTCTATTTGGTTCTTTCCAAAAATCAATCATTACTATATCCCTTCTCAAATTTTTTCTCTCACTATTGTTATATCAGTTTTTATATTTTTTTGCAATAATATTTTCCAAATTTGCAAAACACCCAAACCACCTAACACTGGATAAAACAAATTAACCAAATTAGAAAAACCAATATTAGAAAAAAGCACAGAAGAACAACAAATAACAAAAGCAATTAAATCATAAGATCTACCGCCTTTAGAAACATCCTTAAGAAAACTTATTCCCAAAGAAATAGCCGTAGTAAAAATAGAAAAAATAATAATCAAACCATATACAAGTTTCAAATTAGAAGAAATCTTATTAACAACATATACAGCTGGCATTTGCAAATTATTTATATCAACATCAATCCTAATCAAAAACAAATAAATAATACTTGATAATAAAATAACAATTATGGTAACAATTATAGAAATATACTTTATATTTTGTTTTTTATTAACAAAATCTTTAATAGAAATTAATACAGGTACTAGCAAAATACTATTATAACTTGCATATAAAATAGCAGATAATAACCAATTATTATTTTTAGGCAATACATAATTATTAATATTATTAAAATCTATATAATTTAAATTTTTGTATCCAATAAATACAATAATTATTACTATTAGAGGAATTAATATTTGATTTATTATTACAAAACCTTTTATATTTGATTTAAAAACAATATAACAAATAATTGCTAATATGCCACTTCCTACCATACTATTTACATTATACTCTTGTTCAATATATGCTCCAAATCCAGCTATCATAATATAAAAAGAAGCTAATATAAATTTACTACTACATTTAAAATATATCTACCTTTTTCATTTTTAATTAAAATTTCTAATAATTGTTTATAATCTTTACAATTATTAGATTTTACCAATTTTAGTGTCTTATATATTATTAATCCTATTATACTACTTGAAATAATTATTCCCAATATACCTTTAATTCCATATGAAAAGAAAAATATGTATATTTCTTGACCTGATGCAAATCCTGCACCAATTAATGTTCCAATGATTACAAATACTATCTTCAAAATACTCATTAAAAAAAGCCCCTTATTAATATATGAGACTTTTTCTATATTATGTCAATGTCCATTGGGGACGTTTCCTTTTGGACATTAATATTATTTATTCTTTCTTCTTCTAACTCTCCACACTATTATTCCAACAATAATTATAACTACTGGAACAAAAACTATTATTCCCAAAATAATTTTATTTTCTTGTTCAGTTGCTGTATATGTAATGCTTCCTGTACTTTTTCTAACTGTTATATCTTCTTCCCTATCTGCTAAATATGCAATTGAATTTAAAATCAAGTCTTTATTTTGTTTATATACTACCATAGGGGCTTGAGTTGATTGTGTCAATTGATAATCTGATGCAAAATAATTTTCTCCATATATTATTAATTTAGATACTACTGCAATTTCTCCAGTTTCTTCATTTTTTTCTGTTATTGTTTTATTAAATTGAGCACCTACTAAAAATGATGTTTTTTCTTCTCCTTCTTGTGCTTCATTTGAATTGTTGTTTAAATTACTTCTAAAATATGCACCTTCACTTGTTTTTATTAAATCTGTTTTTTCAACCTTCAAATTTGTTAATTGTTCATCATCTACAGTATTAATTTTTGTAGCATTAATAAATATTACTCCTTCTGAATTATATAATTTATTAGTTACATCACTATGTTGTATTTCAGGCATTATTAAATCAGGTGAATTTGCTACCATTTTGCTAGATGTTGTTTCTCTTATTAGACCAACACTAAATGGATTTATACCATACATTTGTAATATCTTATTTACATTTTGATAATTTACTTGATTTACTACTGCTGAATTTAGCCACAATATATTTCCACCTTTATTAATGTATTCTGTTATGCAATTTGCCGCAATTTCATCAAAATCTCTATTTGGTGTTGTTATAACAAGTACATTACAGTCCTCTGGAACATTTCCTGTTGATAGTATATCTAATATATCCACTTCATTTATTTCATTTTGTAAGTACATATTTAAATATTGCATTCCTGCTGTTAATGAAAAGTTACTATATCCTGATAAAAAATATACTTTTGGTATTGAATCTGTTGTTACTGATTTTATTGCTGCTGTTAGCTTCTCTTCAGCTACACTTATTGTTTCATATGTTTCATAATCATATGTATATAAATCACTTGAAGCTAATACTTTATATCTTTCTCCATTTTCAATTATTATGCCTTGTGCATTATTTTCTATTCCATATTTTTCAGCTAAATCCGGTCTATTTGTTACTGTTACTGCTTCAACTTTTATATTTTCATTTGTTTTTGTATATTGTCTTGCTAAGTCTAATGTTGAATCTTCTTCACCATATCCAATAAAATATATATTTATTTTATTATCACCAATATTTTTTATAGACTCTTTACTTTCTTCTGTTAATGTAAATATTTTATCTTGTGTTAAATCAATTGGTGAAAAATCTAAAACTTGCATTACTATTGTAATTGCTATAAATACTGATATTATCGCAGCAATTAATGTAAAAGTTTTGCTATTATCTATTAACCATTTCTTTTTTATCATTTCTAAAACTTTACTTGATTTTTCTATATTAGCATTCTCTCCTTTTTTATTTTTTTCTTTATTATTCACTTCTTATCCTCCTTTTTTAATTTTGTCATTATTTTACACTTTTTCTTCTCTGCATTACTGTTATTGTCAATAATAAGCACATTATTGTAAATGAAACAAATGTAATAGTATCTCCTATATCTATTTGTCCTTGTGTATATTTATAAAACATATTTATAAAAGAATAACTTTCTAATGTAGTATTAAATTCTGGTAATACCCATGTTATTATGAAAAATCCTATTGATATTATTCCTGATATTATTTGATTTTCTGTTATACTTGATGTTAGCATTCCAAATGATATATATGATAATACGAATAGTAAAAATCCTAGTAATGTTGCTAATGTTGTTGTCAATTTTGGTACTCCATAATGACATAATATTCCAAAATACATAAATGTACATAATTCTGTAATAATAACTATTGCTAATGCTGCTATAAATTTTCCAAGAACTATCTTTGTTATACTTGTTGGAGATGTTAATAGCAATTGTTCTGTTCCTGTTTTTCTTTCTTCTGAAAATGATCTCATTGTTAGTAATGGTATTATAAATGCTAAAACTAATATTGTTGGCAATGAATAATATATATACTCAAAATTTACATTTCCATATCCAACTACACTAAAATAAAATGATATGCTAAATGCAATTAAAAAAACACCTATAAATATGTACCCTATTGGTGTATAAAAGTATGATTTAAACTCCTTCTTAATGATAGCCCACATTATTCTTCTCCTCCTTCTATTAATTTCATAAATGCGTCTTCTAATGTCGTATCTGCTTTTTTCATTTCAAAAATGGTTATATTTTCTTTTGCAAATTCTGTAAATATTATTTTTCTTAGGTCAATATCTCCTTCTGCTTCTAATATATAATCTTTTGTTCCATCTTCATTTTCTTTAATTAATTTAATTTCTTTTATCTGTTTAATTTTTGATTTCATTTTGTCCATTTTATTTTGTGTATCTTCTACTGTTATAAATATGCTATTATTATTTGATACTTTATTTTCCAAATTTTGTGGTGTATCTATTGCTACTATTTGTCCTTTATTTATTATTATTACTTTATTACATATTTGACTTACTTCTGATAATATATGTGAACTTAATATTATTGTATGTGTTTTTCCTAATTCCTTTATTAATGATCTAATTTCTGTTATTTGTTTTGGATCTAATCCTACTGTTGGCTCATCTAATATAAGTATTTTTGGTTCTCCTACTAACGCTCCTGCCATACTTACTCTTTGCTTATATCCTCTTGATATATTTCTTGTTAATTTATTTTGTACGTCTTTTAATCCTGTTTGTTCTATTATCTTTTCAACTTTCTCTTTTCTTTCTTTTTTATTTACTTTTTTTAGTTCTGCCATGTATGTTATGAATTCTTTTACTGTTAAGTCAGAATATAATGGTACACCTTCTGGCATATATCCTATTTGTGACTTCGCTTTTATTGGTTTTTTTGATATATCATATCCTTCTATTATTATTTGACCTTCTGTTGGTTCTATATATCCTGTTATCATGTTCATTGTCGTACTTTTTCCTGCACCATTTGGTCCGTAATAGTCCTATTATTTCACCTTTATCTATTTTAAAGCTTATATTGTTTACTGCTGTAAGCCTTCCATATTTTTTTGTGAGATTTTTTACTTCTATCACGAAAATTCCTCCTTATATTTTATTTTTGTCTATAATATCATTTTCCTTTTTTGTTGTAAAGAAATTCACAAAGATTTCACATTACCTCATTCTAAATTTTTTTTATTTTTTAATTGACATTTGCTTTTTTATATGTTATTATATTTGTTGTCTAAAGATCTGGGTCAGTAGCTCAGTTGGATAGAGCACAGGCCTTCTAAGCCTGGGGTCGGGGGTTCGAATCCCTCCTGGCTCACCAAAACAGTCTTATCCGAACCCTCTAAAAGGGCATACGGAAAAACCATCTCAATTTACATTTCTGTATTTTGAGATGGTTTTTATTTATTTTATAATTTATCTATTTTCTATATCTTTTTAAAAATTCTTCTAATTCATTTTCGTTTGCAAATATTTCTTCAAAAATATTATATAAAGTATCTGTCGCTTCATATTCTCCAATTGCATAGCATTTTTTTCCTAATCCATATGCAATTCCCGACTCTATATGTGCTGCTTTTCCTGCTGGCAAAACTAATAATAAATTTTTAGAACTTCTTTCTCCATTCATATCGCTTTCAAACAATTTTAACACAACATTACTTTTTAAATATAATGACTCAAATTCTTTTTGTTTTTCTTCTGGTGTTTGATTAGTGTTTCCATATCCCCAATCTTTTTCATTTTTTAAAAAGCAATAATATGATATATTATATTTATCAAACAACGAACATATTTTTAAAATATTTTCTTTATTTCTAGCTCTACCTGCTATAAAAAATTCATATTTATTTTCCATAAAATATCTTCCTTTCATTTTGTTACTATTATATTTGATTTTTTCTATACTTTCAAGTATAATATCACTTTTTTCTAATAATACTAATAATATATTAGTAAATCTTACACAAAAATATTGCAAAGATTATATTTTTGTGTTATACTAATATTATAAAAATGGAGGACACGACTTATAGTGTCGGTAAATAGGATAGGTTTAACAAATGGATGACACGGCTTGCAGTGTCAGTAAATAGGGCAAGCTAAAAAATGTATATGGGGGATCTCTTTGAAGATACCCTCATTTATTTATTTTAGGAGGAATTAAATGCAAATAGAAAATGGAAGATTTTATTTTATAAGTAATGAATTTATTAAAAAATATGGTAATAAATATAATTTAATGGAAAACAAAGAAACTGGAAATAAAAGACCTTGTTATTTTTGCTTTGAAGATAAAACAAACAAGAATATAATATGGTTTGTTCCTATTTCTAAGCAATACGAAAAATACAAATCTATTTATAAAAAGAAAAAGCAAAAAATACACCGTGAGCCCTTAAATTTTGTTTTTGGAATTGTTAAAGATGAAAACGCTGTATTTCTAGTACAAAATATGTTTCCAACAATTCAAGAATATATTGAAGAAAAATATCAGGTTAGGAATAATGATGTGACAATTTCAATGCCTTTGCAAAAAGAAATTATAGAAAAGGCTGAAAGTATATTAAGGCTTGAAAATAAAGGAATACATATTGCCTTTTCTAATCTAATAAACTTTAGGAAAGAATTACTAAACAATCTTTAATATCTATATTCTTTTGTAAATTACTATGATTCCCATTTCACAAAAATAAAGTTTCGGATTTGTTAAGTTGTGGTTCACCATGATATTATTATTCGAACCCTTTAAAGGGGTTGGATAAGAAAACATCTCAAATTACATTTATGTATTTGAGATATTTTTTATTTACAATTTTTCTAAAATTAATAAGTTATATTACACTTATTAAACAGTTCAAATCTATATTTTTGTTCATTTGAATTTACTTTATCAAAAAAATCTTTTGAATTTCTAAACCATATTTGTCCCTTTGGATATCCTTACGATTCTTCTAATTCCTCTATTGCAATCATTTTTCTTTTTTAATATAATATTTGTTAATATTACAAATATTATTGAGAACACAAATATAACTCCCATATTTATTATTATTGGTTTTAGTGTTTCAAAGTTAATTGTTTCTAACGTTTTTACAATTTCATTGTTTTGTATATACCAATATGTTGGTAAAATATGTGCTACTTTTAATACTGAATCTGGTAGCCATTCTATTGGTACAAAAGCACCACACAAAAAGCTAGATCCAAGTGCTACAACATTTACAATTCCATTGATTGCATTTTTATTATTTACTAAATTTGCTATTAAAAAAGCTATTGTTAAAGCGCATATCGAAAATACTAACGAATTTATCATTAATATAATTCCATGTATTGTAAACATTGTCTTTCCAATTAGTATAAAACTTAAAATTACATAAAGCAACCATAATGTTATTGAAAGTACTCCATTTGACAGTAATAATTGTTTGCTATGCTTTCTATAATTCATATTACTAATAATTGTTCTTTTCTTTATCTTTTCTTCATTAAAACTTGATATTACTAAACAAATTAAATACACTGCCCCTGCTAAAATGCTATAACTCGCAAAGTTGTAATAAAATGTGGCCTTTGATAAATTGTTTGTATCTAGTTTCGAAGTAATTTCTATATCTGTTTGTTTGGATAATGTTTCATTTATTTTGCTTATTAGTTCATTTTCTAACTTTATATTTTTTTGATAAATATTTGCAACCTTTATATATCTCTCAAGCATCATTTCAGCTAAACTTGCTTGATAATCTCCTGTGCTTTTTATCTCAATTTTTGGGTTTTTTCCATCTAAAAAGTTTTGTCTATAATTTTCTGGTATGTAGATGATATAATTTACATCTCTATAAAAAAGTGCATCATTTATAGACTCTTCATTATTTTGTATATCCACAATATTATTATTGTCTTTTATGTATTTTACTAAATTTCCGTGTTAATCCAACTTCAACATCTTTATTTATTATTAAAACATCTGGTTTGCTTGCCACAAAAGTACTAGAATCTTCACTTGTTTGCATATTAAATGCTGCAAAGGCAACTAAAATAACTGTATACATAATAATTGTTGCTTTATATTTATTTACTATTTTTAAAAATGTTTTAAATACTGTCATACTTTTGCCTCCTTAAACTTAAAAATGCTATTACAATCATTATGAAAGCAAATACTAATAAACTTGCAATATTAAAATAAAATCTGTCTAATGTATCATAATAGTATAATGAATAAAAGCCATCTGTTATCATACTTGCAGGATTTATTTTGTTAATGATAGGCATATTTTTATCAATTATATATTTCATAGTAATCCCCATCATTCCAGATAAAAAACACCCTAACATTGTAACTGATATAACTATACCTGTTTTTACATTTTCATTTGTTTTTAATAAAGTTGCAATAGCAATACCCATTGATAATCCAGCTAAACTTCCTACTATTCCCAATAAAATAATTAGTGGTAAATTTGTTCCATAATCTACTTTTAATACAAATATCGTATAAATAAACAATAAAGTTAATCCTATCAATTGTGCTATATAACTTGCAAGTACACTACTTAAAATTACAATACCTTTAGAAGTTGGCGCAATTGACACTCTTTTTCCATTATTGCTCATATTAGCTAAATTTTGATTAATTGTTACCATTCCTAGTATTCCACCATATAAACAAGCCATTGCAATTAATGTATAAAATTCTATCATAGTATAACTCAAATTATTATTTGATATGTTTTGTATATTAACTTCTTGATTTTGTATTATTTCTAATACACTTTTATAGATCTTTTCATAATCTATACTATAATTCCCTGTTGACATTTCCTTTTTAATTTCTTCTTTAGCAATATTATTTATAATATCAGTTGTCTGTGTTATTTCTTCTGTTACATATTTAAAAATTGTTTCATTTATTCCACTTTCTTTAACTACTACTTTAGGCTTTTCTTCTAATATCATATATCCTATTATCTTATTATTTTGTAATAGTTCTTTTGCTGCTTCTTCTGTGGTATATTGTACAGAAAATAATCTATTTTCATTTTTTTCATCACTTAATTCTTTAAATGATTTTATATATATTTCATTGTTTTTAAATTCTTCATTTTCAATAATTGCTATATTTATAATATCTAGTTTTTCACTGTTTTCAATATTTGAAAAAGCTAAATTAAAAAATGTTCCCAGAATAATTGGAAATGCAAATGTCCAAAATATTAACATTTTATTTTTAAAAAGAGTTTTAAAAGAATATTTAAAATTATGTATAAACATTAATCTCTAAGCTCCTTTCCTGTAAGTTCTAAGAACACATCATTAAGAGTTGGTCTTTCTGAATATATTTTATTATATTTCATATTTTCTTTTTTTAAATAATCAATTAGCTCTACTAAATTGTTTTTACCCTTTTTATATGTGACAAGTAATATGTTTCCATCATAAGTTACTTCATCTATATTTTCAAGCCTTTTTATTTGGTCTATATATTTTTCTTCCAAATTATTTATTTCCACTGTAACTTTTTCCTCTATTTTTGCAAGTTCCTTTAATTCATCACAAGTACCAGTTGCAATTACTTTTCCTCTATCAAGGATAATTACTCTATCACAGATTATTTCAACTTCTTCCATATAATGTGTAGTATAAATAATAGTTGCTCCATTATTTCTTAATTTTTTAATACCATCTAATATATTATTTCTACTTTGTGGATCTACTGCAACTGTTGGCTCATCTAAAAAAATTATTTTGGGTTTATGTGCTATGCCACAAGCTATATTTAATCTTCGTAATAATCCACCTGATAACTGTTTCGGATAAAACTTTTTAAATTCTTCTAACCCAACTAAATTAACTGCTTCTTCAATATATTGTTTTCTTGTATTTTTGTTTTTAATATAAAGTCCACAAAAATAATCAATATTCTCATATACTGTTAATTCTTCAAATACAGCCACATCTTGAAATATAACACCTAATTGTGCTTTTATATCATACTCATTTGGACCGCATTTGTTTTCCCAATATTTTGATCGTTCCTTTATTAAAATTTAACAAAGACAAAATACAATTAATAGTTGTTGATTTTCCACTCCCATTTGGTCCGAAGTAACCCTAAAATCTCACCTTCATGTACTTCTAATGATAAGTTATCTATTGCCTTTAAATTTTTATATTCCTTACTTAAATTTTTAACTTCAATAATATTATTCAATTTATTTTCCTCCCTTTTTAATATCCTTTTAACATTTTGGAAACTGTGTTACCTGACCATTCTTATTATAGCACCTATTATATTTCCTGTATATAATTTTAATTATTTTGAGTTTCATTTTTTTATTTTTGTCACAATTCACAGCTAATACTAACATTAATATAAAAGAGTTATAAAAACAATATTTAATATTGAGTTCAACAGTGAGTCGTTATTTAATTTAACCTATTATGTGTGTCTCTTCAGTTTGAATTTTCAGTATCTTAAACGCCTTAGAGAACGCAAATCTTAAATATTGTTTTTATAACCCTTTCTATAACTATTTTTAATACTGTGAATTGTAACTATTTTTTAATCGTAAACCATATATAGCTTTATTATTAAATCAAAATTTTTGTTGAAAATTTGTTTTATATTCTTTTGCTATATTTATTTTATACTAAAAGTTAAAGTTAAATTATACAATTTTAACTTTTTAGCATTATAGTAGCAATTTTGGTTATACTATTAGTTATACATAGTCTTATAATTATTTTTTATTATTATTGAAATATCAGAAATATAGCACTTATACATATAATTTTTATCATATTGGTAATTAGTGTATTTTATATATTTAGCCTGATATACTAATATTGTTAGTGTTGTTATAAATGGAGGTATAAAATGGAGTCTGTAACAAAAACTGAAATTAATAAAGAATTAGGTAAAATATTCAAAGAATATCGTCTAAAAAGAAAATATACTCAGGAAAAAATAGCTGAGGAACTCGATATTTCTGTAAAATATATTTCAAGAATTGAAAATGGTACAGGAGGAGTTAAAGTTGAAACATTAGTACGTTACATGAATATATTAAGTATTCCACCTGATATATTATTTGAAAATCTCTTAATAAATCAAACTTTAAAAAAGGATTTAAAATTATATAAAAAAATTAAAGAACTTTCAGAAAATAAGAAAGATGCTACAATGAATATAATAGATATCTTTGATAATTATAATTTTTAAAAGACTGGATAACCAGTCTTTTATTTAATTTTTACTCATTCCAAAATGCTTTGTAAGTTTTAAATGCAGAATATATATCAAATTTACTTGTAACTTCATATGGAGCATGCATTGAAAGAACAGGAACTCCACAATCAATAACATCTGCACCTTTGTTTGCTAGAATATAAGCAATTGTGCCTCCTCCTCCAATATCTACCTTTCCTAGTTCTGCTATTTGATATTTTATATCATATTTTTCTAATAAGTTTCTAATCCAAGCAACATATTCAGCATTTGCATCAGATGCACCTGATTTTCCTCTAGAGCCAGTATATTTATTTAAGCTTATACCTTTACCAAGGAAACCTGCATTCATTTTATCTGAAACAGATGCATAAATTGGATCAAAACCTGCATCAACATCTGATGATAACATTTTGGAAAAACAAAATACCTTATCTAATAAATTAGGTTTATTAATTTCTAATTTATTTAAAATTTCTGATATAAAGAAATCAAACATATGAGATTCCATACCCGTATTTCCCATACTTCCGATTTCCTCTTTGTCAGATAAAATACAAACTGCTGTATTTTTCACATTTTCCAAATTCATCATTGCTACAAGAGATGTATATGCACAAACTTTATCATCTTGCCCATATGCAGCTACCATACTAGAATCAAAACCTAAACTTCTTGCTTTGAATTCTGGTATTATTTCCAACTCTGAGCTTAATAAATCAGCTTCAGTTATTCCATATTTTTGATTTAAAATATTTAAAATATTTAATTTTACTTTTTCTTTTGCTTTATCATCTTTATATGGAATACTTCCAACTAATAAATTTAAATCCTCTCCATTTATACCATTTTTAAGCTTTTTCTCCATTTGTTCTTGTGCTAAATGTGGTAATAAATCTGTTATTGTAAATATTGGATCATTTTCATCTTCTCCTATATTTACTGTTATTTTTTCTCCATTTGACTTAATAATTACTCCATGTATGCTAAGTGGGATTGTTGTCCATTGATATTTTTTTATCCCTCCATAATAATGTGTCTTTAAATATGCCATTTGAGTATCTTCATAAAGTGGATTTGGTTTTAAATCTAGTCTTGGTGAATCAACATGTGATCCTATTATATGAAGTCCTTTCTCTATATTTTCTGTTCCAATTATTGCCAAATACATGCTCTTTTCTCTATTAATAAAATATATTTTATCTCCAGATTGTAATTTTTGAAATTCCATTATGTCCTTAAATCCATTTTCTCTTGCTAATTTTATGGTTTCTTGTATAAATTCTCTTTCTGTTTTTGCTTTATTTAAAAAGTTCATATATCCTTTTGAAAAATTAAAAATTTCCTCTCTTTCTGCTTCATTTACTGTTTCCCAACCATTTTCTTTTTTCATACATAATTTTGTTTTTAAACTTTCGTCCATATTATAACTTTAACCTTCCCTTCTCTTTATATCTCTTTGCTTTGTTTTACTTTGTAAGTATATCATTTTATTTTTTATTTTTCCACATTTTTTTGTATTTATTATATTTTTTAGTAAATAATAGTTACTAGTCAAACTTAATTAAAATAATAACTTTAGTTTAGTAATTTTTATCCTTGTCCCAAATTTTTGTAAGAAATTTGTGTACAATGCTTTTTATAAATAGAAAGTCATTATGATTTTCTATTATATAAAAAATTAAATAACATATTTGGAGGTATTTATGAACTCTTTATGGTTAAGTGAAAATTTTAAAAATATAAATTTTGAAAAATTAGAAAGTGATAATTCAACTGATGTCTGTATAATTGGAGCTGGTATATTTGGGCTTACGTGTGGCTACTATTTAGCAAAATCAGGTTTAAAAGTAACAATTGTAGATAAAAGTGATATTTCTAGAAAAACTACAGGACATACTACAGCAAAAATCACTTCCCAACATGGACTCTTTTATACTTATTTAATAGATACTTATGGTGAACAATTTGCAAAAGACTATTTATTTGCTAATCAGGAAGCAATTGAAAACATAAAAAATATAATTGATATAGAAAATATCAATTGCGATTTTAAATATCAATCAAATTTTGTTTATACTACAGATAAATCTGAAATTAACAAAATAAAAAAAGAAGTTGATAATGTTAATTCAATCGGATTTCCTGCTAATTTTGTTACAAAAACTGGATTACCTTTTAATATTGCAGGTGGAATTCAATTTAAGAATCAAGCTCAATTCAATCCATTAAAGTATGTATATGGATTAGCTAATAGTATCTTAAATAATAATGGAAAAATATTTACAAATACTACTGTTTTTGATATTAAAAATGAATCTGATACCTTTATTACTTACACTCCAGGCGGAAATATACAATCAAAATATATTATACTTGCTTCTCATTATCCTTTTATAAATTTTCCTGGAATGTATTTTTTGAAAATGTATCAATCTTCTTCTTATGTTATTGGAATAGATACTAAAAAAACTTTATTTAATGGAATGTATATTACTTCTTCTGATCCAACATATTCTTTTAGAGTTGCAAATTATAATGGTAAAGAAATTTTACTTTTAGGTGGATGTAACCATAAAACAGGAACTCCTGCTAATTATAATGAAACTTATGGATTATTAGAAAATTATGCAAAAAGTCTATATCCTAATTGTGAAGTTTTATTTAGATGGAGTACTCGTGATTGTATAAGCTTAGATAAAATTCCTTATATTGGTCCATTTTCTAGTACTATAAATAATTTCTATGTTGGTACTGGTTTTAATAAATGGGGAATGACTTCTTCAAATGTAGCAGCTAATATTATTTGTGATACTATTTTAGGCAAAACTAATAAATATGACTATGTTTTTGATTCTACTCGTGTTAATCCAATAAAAAATAGAACAGAAATTAAAAATATGATTTCTGAGTCTGTAAACTCTATTGCTATTAAAAAATTTAAAGACTCTAATATTTCTTTTGATAGTATTTCTAATAATTCAGGTGGAATTATTGACATTAATAATCAAAAAATTGGTATTTATAAAGATACTTCTCGGTAACATTTTTGCCGTTAAACCTATTTGTACTCATTTAGGTTGCTTACTCTCTTGGAATAATGCAGATAAAACTTGGGATTGCCCTTGTCATGGTTCTAGATTTAATTTTATGGGTAAAAACTTATATGATCCTGCTTTTAAAGATTTAGAAACATTTGATTTAAATACGTAATTTCCTAATTTTTTAAGTTTTGTTGACTTATTCAATTGTTTTTGCTACAATTTGTTTATATAATAAAAAAGTTATACTGACTTTTTTATTATATAAAATATATTGTACAGAAATTTTTTATCGAAAATTTCGCACATGAACAAATTTACTGAAAAATTAAAAATTTTTCAGA